>NZ_JAUBSX010000003.1:0-194486 GCF_036704885.1 Microcoleus sp. F4-D5
GTTTTTGAGCAACAGCTTGCCGGATCTTCAAAGGCAGCTACTTTTAGATGCGCTCGTTTTTTAGTCTAAACTCCAGTTAAAACGTCACAAACCCGTTGGCAAAGAAAGTGGTAAAACCAGTCATCTTGAAAGATTTAATAATACTTTACGCCAACGAGTTTCAAGACTTGTAAGGCGAACTCTTTCTTTCTCAAAAAAATTAGAAAATCAGATCGGAGCCATTTGGTATTTCATTCATCACTATAATGAATGTAGAGCCGGGTAATATCCCGGATCACTACATATTTATGACTACCCAGCCAGCCGCAGGTTCAAGTCCTGCCGTACCCGTTAACTAAACCTAATAGCATCAAAGCTTTGAGCCGTTCTTTACCGCAAGGGAGACAGCGGCTCAAACCTTATTTGTTGTGCATTTGTTTCGGATTTGTTTGGCCTGCTCAAATCCGAAAAACACTCACGTCCGCGAAAAAGCCCCGCCTGCCAAACCGGGGCTAATTTTCCAGCTTCTCCGATCGAGACTGCCAGTTTTTTGAGTTAGATCTGGACGCATAAATACCGAATAAACCTGGTTTTTAGCAGTTTTCAAGGTCGGGAGGCAGTATTTTCGCAATAAACACCCGGTTTCTGACTGGCCGTGCGTAAATCTTATGAGTATGTGTTTGCCACAGCCCATGTAATATCATAAAATGTGTATTGTGTCAATATCAGATCGCAGGCGATCTGAAAACAGCAGGACGCGGCGGTTGTGGCCCGAGTAGCCCTCAGGGGTTATCCTTAGTAATCAGGCTAGTTTCCGACAGGTTTGGATATGTTCCCAGCAACTTTATTTCATATTCCTCAAAATTTAATGCTATCACTCGACCGCGGCGCGATCGACCTATTAAAGCCGCTATTGGCGCAAGCAACCGGAATGCCTGTAGTTGCATCGGAAAATACGGCAACCATTGCCCTGGTATTGGTTGCTCTGGGAATTCTAGGTTGGGGATTTTATCGGGCCAGACCTTTTGGCAAACTGGGAATTTTGGCTTGGTTGCAGTCAGTTGCGCTGATGAGCCCCTGGCTGCTGTTCTTTGGTTTGTTCGCCGCCGGGATTTACCTCAATCTAGTTGCGGTATTGTTGCTGCTCGTGGCATCCACGGGATTGTACATTTATCTGGGCAGGCAATTGCGTAAGGCTGCATCCGATGCAGTGCTGCCGCGCCCGGATGCTGCTGAGGTAAATTCCGAAAGCGATGATTTCTCAGCCTCTGACTCGCAGCCGACACCAGCCAAACAAATCATTAAGATCGTCACAGCGCCACCGGCAACTAATGAATTAGAAATAATTCCCGTTCCAGTTGAAGACCTCAAGGCAATTCAAGGCATCTTTGGCATAGATACTTTCTTTGCCACAGAAACGATTCCCTATCAAGATGGGGTAATCTTGAAAGGCAATCTCCGGGGAGACCCAGAACAAGTACACTCGCGTTTGACGGCAAGTTTGCAAGAAAGATTAAACGATCGCTACCGCCTATTCTTAGTAGAAAATCAGGACGACAAGCCCGTAGTTATTATCTTGCCCAGCACCAACGACCCGCAGCCAACTACCGTATATCAAAAAATCCTAGCAGTCGTACTGCTGTTGGCAACAATTGCTACCAGCTTGGAAACAGGCGGTTTGCTGCTGGGTTTCGATTTCTTTAACTCGCCGACTAGATATCTAGAAGTTCTGCCAATTGCAGCCGGAATTTGGGCGGTTTTAGGGTCGGGCGAAATTGCTCGCCGAGTGCTGGCAAATCGGTACAATGTTCGCTTGAGTTGGCCGTTTTTTATACCAACTTTGCAGATAGGTTGTTTTGGAGCGCTCGACCGTTTTGAGTCGCTGCTGCCCAACCGTAAAGTTTTGTTTGACATCGCTTTTGCCGGGTCAGCGGCTGGGGGAATAGTTTCTCTGCTAATGCTGGTAACGGGTTTGCTGCTGTCTCACCCCGGCAGTTTGTTTCAAATTCCCACGGAATTTTTCAAGGGATCGGTTTTGGTGGGAACTTTGGCAAAAGTGGTTTTGGGTTCGACTTTGCAGCAGCAGATTGTTGACGTTCACCCGCTGGTTGTTATCGGTTGGTTGGGCTTGGTAATAACGGCGATTAATTTGATGCCGGCGGGACAGTTGGACGGCGGTAGAATCGTGCAAGCCATCTACGGTCGGAAAATAGCAAGTCGCGCTACTTTGGCGACGTTTGTGGTGCTGGCTATCGCTTCTTTAGTTAATCCTTTGGCTCTGTATTGGGCGATCGTGATTCTGATTTTACAGCGCAATCTGGAACGGCCGAGCCTCAACGAGCTGACTGAGCCTGACGACGCTCGCGCGGCTTTGGGTTTGCTAGCTTTGTTCTTGATGATTGCTGCGCTGTTGCCTTTGACTCCGGCTTTAGCAGGCCGTCTGGGCATCGGAAACTAACAGCAGCGGTGCAGCTTTGGTAATAGGCTCTTGGGTTGCGGTAAATTAGTGAAATCTAGGAATTGGGCGATCGGGTTCTTAACTGCTAATTTCCAATTAAGAGCCGCGCCCCAGGTTATTTCTCTCTTACCAAAAGTTGATTTTTGGACTGCCCAAAATTTGTTTAAACTCGATCGATAAAGTAAAAATAACTTATCTAAGCATATAGGATAAAGTCATGGCTAATCAACTTCCTCCTGTATTGGTAACTTTTGATGCAGATGTTTTGATGGCTGGCAGAACCCAAGTGTGGCAAGAATATGCCAAGGTGGGAACTTGCTATATCCCGGAAGTAGTGTACGACGAAATAGATCGTCTGACAGGGCAAGCGGTGGAAAAAGCTCAAGAGCAAGTAGCTAGAGAGTTTATGCGCTTTTTTGCCGACAGCGGCTGGATAGCAACTGACGCTCAGGAAACACACCGAGCTCTGGAACCTTCGATTAAAAATCAAAGCAAGCCAGCAATGCTCGTAGTGGCGACGGCTCAGTGCGTTTACGGTTTGGCTCAAGAACACCCGGAGGCATTGGTGGTTTTTGTGTCCAACAGCCAGCCTCTGCTAAAGCGGCTGGCTTCTGTAGGCGCTACGAATCTCTGCGGGATTACCGGGGCAATGCTGTTAAATTGGGCGAGGAAAGGGGAACGCCCGCCGGCGGCGACTCAGCAATTGCAAAGTTTGATGCGTTCCCTCGCCGAACGCAAATCGACTCAGCGCCCTAACAGCAGAATTCAGGATGCTGCTGTTGGCCAAACGGGGGCTTCTGCTAGCAAGTTAACGGGAACCCGCGGCGCTTCTGAGCTAAAGTCGCCCAGCAGTTTTACTAAAACTAATAAAACGGGTTTGACTCAGAGCCGCAGTGCGAGCTCGCGCCCCAAAACGCCGCCCCGCAGTCGCGAGGAGTCGAAAGATTACGAGCCGGCTGTATATCGCATGAAACATATTACACCTCCGAAAAAAAGGGACAGCGGTTTTCTGTCTACTGTGTTCAATTTTTTGGGAGCGTTATTTTTCTTGACGGTAGCGGTGGGTATTTTGTGGCGAGTGTTCGATGTTAGGGGTTTTAGAAAGACTTTTGTGCCGGCTCTACCGCAGCCCGTGCAACAATTTGTTAAGTCGATCGACCCTAAATAATCTGGTTTTCTGAAAATTCTACCTTATTATACCTTCTGATGTGGCTGATTTGCACCTTCGGAAACTGGGATAGCACGCTTGATTAATACATCGGTTCACTCCCCTAAATATAGCGGTAAGCTGCTCGTGGCGCACCCTACGGTTAGAATTTCTGGCCTTAGTCGGCTGGGAATTTTCAACGGCTACTATCACAACAGAAGATGAACGCTTCACTTTAGTTCTCTAAAAATCCATCGCCATGCTGAACGGGAACCAAATAATTAGTGGATTAGCACTGGCTTTTGCGGGTTTTGCTTATGCTTTAGTATTGTTTGTTCTTCTTCCCTTCAGACAGTACGATTATGCAGCACCACTTGGGGCAATAGCAATGGCGATTGCCCTCACTATAGCAATGAATTGGCTGTTGTCTGCATCGTTGCTAACTGGGTGGAGTTGGGTGGCTGCATTATTTGGTTTTCAGGTAGCCCTCATGTTTTTTGGTAGCGTGTTTCTGGAAGATGGGCTGTACCTGCCAAATTTGTTGTTTGTTGGAACTATGAGCGTAGGATATGTGAGCGTTTATACCAGTTTGTCACAACAAAAAACACTGGTAATTGTGGGTTTATGTACAGTATTTTTCCTAGCTTCAATGTACTTCTCTTTGATTGGCGGCTATGTACTCAAAGGCAAAAATCCTTTTCATGGTTCTTCAACCCAGATGCTGCCGCTGTTGAATCAAAGGGTAGAAATTATCACCGACAATCCCAAACAATTGTATTTGAATGGTAAAACTGGCGAACTCACGCATATTGAGCGTTATGAGGTGACTGTGAAACTAGATTCGGGAGGAGACGAGAGATTGATGTGGCCTTATGTCGATGTTTGGTGGCAGGATATTAAGGCTGCTAGCGAACAGAAATCGCAGTAATTTATATCGTTTCCGGTTGCATTGGAATCATAAAATCGAGTCAACACTTAACAATCAACAATTCAGTTTTTCGACCCAGAGTCAAAAGTCAACAGTCATGAGGAGTGCAACCGGAATTGATATCATTCACTATTTAAAGCTGGTGCTGTTCCTTCTACAGGTCGAATAATGGCCGGTTTATTAGTAGATTGTTGCTGAAAAAGTGCCTTGAGTGCCAATTCAAGATTTTCTGCCATGACTATGCGGTTTTCGTAGACAGCAATAACTCTGACTAAAGTTGGCAAACTATTGCGATCTGCTTCTAAGTAAAGAGGTTCCACATACAGTAAAGATTGTTCTATGGGAATTACTAATAAGTTTCCTTGAAGTGCTTTGGAACCCTGGCGATTCCAGAGAGAGATTTGTTCGGAAATAACCGGATCTTGGTTAATTAAAGCTTCTATTTGTTCCGGACCGTAAACTAATCGCTGTTTGGGAAATAGATACAGCAGCAATTTTCCGTAATTGCCACCATCAGATCGCCCTGCAATCCAAGCAATTAAATTGTTGCGACTTATTGGTGTAAATGGGAGGAGCAAAATAAATTCTTCTGTTGTTTCCGTTGGCAGTTTTGTAATCAAATAATACGGTTCTACGGGCTGCTGTTCGGTGCCATAAATTTCCTTGGGAACTCGCCACAAATCCTCCCGATTGTAAAATACTTGCGGGTCTTCCATATGATAAGTTAGCAAGCGTTCGGATTGAATGCTCAACAAATCTACTGGATACCTGATATGTTTGCGGAGAGCCGGAGGCATTTTGTCAAGGGGTTTGAAGAGTCCGGGAAAGATAGCCATCCAACTGTTAATAATCGGATCGGATGGATAGGCAACGTAGAAGTCAACAGACCCGTTGTAGGCATCAATAACTACTTTGACGGAGTTACGAATGTAGTTAAACTCATGATTTCCAGGGTCAGAATACGGATAGCGATCGCTCGCTGTATAGGCATCGATAATCCAGTAAAGATAGTTGGGAGATTTGTCATTAGCCGAGGGAGAAGGTTTAATTTTGTTGCCATTTCCCTCCCTTTCTTGTTCTATATCTTCATTGCTAAGATTGGCGTTTGCTACTACTAAATACGGGTCAGAATCGTAGCGCAAAAAAGGAGCGATAGCCCGGACTCTTTTATTAATATTTCGGCGGTACAGCAATCTAGTTTCTGGCGTAAAATTGCGGGTCAGCGCCATTTGCCAATTTTTGAGATAATTAGCAAACAGCCAGCGCCGCCACATAGAACCGATCGCAATTCCCCCCCTACCGCTGTAAGTATTGTAAACATTGTCTTCGCCGCTGGGATAGTCGAATTCTTTGACTTTTGTGGGCGTCATCGCGTCTGTATCGGTGATTTCGCCGTAGTAAATTCGCGGGTAGCCGATCGGAATACTGGCCCGAATTTGAGCGCTAGTGACTTCCAAAGCAGTCTCTCCTGTCTGGGCTGCAACTCCAATATCTTTGACAAAATAATCGGGTAAACCGCCGACACCGACTCTGTTTACGGGAGAAAGAGTAAAGCCGTAACCGTGAGTGTAAACTAGGTGTTCGTTCACCCAAGTTTGAGCTTCGGGGGCAACTGCTGTGTAATCTAATTCCCGCGCTGCCAGAAACACTTGTTGGCTTTCCGAATCTCCCTTTTGTGCTTGTTCCTTTTTGATTGTGTAGCGATCGATATCGGCATCAGGAAATGTATAATAGGGTCTGATTTGTTGTAACTGTCGGTTTGTTTGCAGCAGCGGTCGCTTGTCCCACAGGCGGATGTTGCTAATAGTAAGTTGATTTTTTTCTAAGTCGGCATAAGTAAGTTGTCCGGCGGGATCGAATGTTTTTATTTCGATTTTATTGAGTTCAAATGCTTCTTTAGTATAGGCAATACTGCGCTGGATGTACGGCTGTTCTCGTGCTAGTTCGTTAGGTTTAACTATGAGTTGCTGCACAATTTTGGGTAGCAGTAAACTTCCCAAAAAAATTAAAGCTAGCCACGCTAAAATAATTTTTTTTATGAGTTCATTCTTAATTTTGAATTGGCAAACCTGGTACAGCATCAAAAGTGCGATCGCCCCTGCCAAAATACTCAAAAATCCATAGCAGGGCAGCCGCACCGTCACGTCAGCATAATTGGCCCCGTAAGTAACGTCTCCCCGCGCATACAGCAATGCGTAGCGCCCCAACCAGTAGCGGAATGCGGCGGCTAGCATTAAAGCTGCACCCAACCCGTACAAGTGCCGCTGCTGCGATCGAGAAAACCCCAAAAATATCCCTTGACTCAGGCTATTTCCTGACAGCAAATATGTTAAAGCACAAGATACTAAACTGTACAAAAATACAACTGTCAGCCCGAATCCTAGCAAATCTAAGATTGGCAAAATAAATACATAAAAGCTAATATTTTGATTAAAAAGAGGGTCGGTTGTGTTAAAATTAGTAGGGTAAAAATATTGCAAAACATTTGTCCAGCGACTGACGGCAATCAGCCCGATCGCCAAACTGAGAAAAAGGGCGATCGCCCGCAGACAAAAATCAGGCTTAATTACCACAGCTAACATTGTTCCCAGCAGCAAGCCCAACTCCCACCAGCGAGAAAATAGCTGTACCACTATTTGCTGGATTGACTCAATTCCCAACTGCAGGGGCGGTGCAGGCAAATTGTCAGCTATACCGAAATAGGTGAGGCTGCTTGCAGCTAACAGCCCGCAGTGAATTGCGGTCAAAGTTGCGATCGAACTCAATCCGAATACCGCCAACAGCAGCCAAAAAAAGGTAATTTGAGATTTAGCAACAGGTAATTCGTAATTCTTCCCCGTTTTTTTCGCCCTCAGTGAAGCGAATAGTGCCGCTGAAATTGGCGATTTGATTTCCTCGGCGGGATGTTGCAGGCGGCGGGCTAAAGCCAAATTTCCGAAGAAAAAGGCAGAAGAAACAGCAATTGCGATCGTCCCCAGCAACCCTTGAGTTTTCAGCTTTAACAGAAAAACCTGAAGATATCCAACTTCTTGAAACCAGAAAATTTCTGCCGCAATGCGACACGCAAACTCAAAAACCAGCCACAGCCCTACAATCCATACAATTAATTGATAAATTTGCCTTCTTAAAGTCATAAAAACGATCTAAAAGTAGGGACATGACATTGCCCATAGGTGTCAACTTAACCCGAAATACCGCTATTAGGCTTAAGTCCTTGGCTCATAAATCGAGTCCTCGCTATGAAGACTAATTACTAATCAGTTCTTCAGTCCTCTGCAAGAGTAATTGAGCTTTGAGGCACGGCTTAAAACCCTACCGCACTCAGAGTTTAAGGCTAAGTTGACAGCAATAGACAAATGCCTGAGTCCCTACAAATATAATGTACAGTCAAGGGAATCTGAATCGAAATTTGAATCGAAAAAACTCCTGTTAGCTGTACTGTTGATTGACATCCACATCCAAATTAAACAGCGTCTGCAAAGTTTGCATCGCTTGCCGCCGCGCCTCAATATCCTGCTGAGCCCGCAACTGTACCATCGGATCGTGCAAAATTTTATTCACAATCCCCCTTGTTAAAGATTCAATCACATCTTGATGTTTCTCCGAAAATTCAGAGCCCAGACGCGATAAAGCTTTTTCTAACTCTTGTTCGCGAATCAATTCTATCTTATCCCGCAAACAGCTAATAGTAGGAACAGTTTCCAGACTGCGCCACCAGACATCAAAAGCCTCTACTTCCTGTTCCAGGAGTCCCTGAGCTTCCATTGCCATTTTGCGGCGGCTTTCGTGATTTTGAGCTACCACTGCTTTCAAGTCGTCCACATTAAACGACTTCACATTAGCGAGTTCGTTCGCATCAGCATCGACGTTGCGCGGCACCGAAATATCCACCAACATCAAAGGGCGATTCGGGTCTAAAACTGTTTCCAATTTAGCTTTATTTAAAAGCGGATCGGTAGCGGCCGTACTGGTAAAAACCAAGTCTGAATCGGCAATTACCTGCATCATTTCCGAGAGCGGATATAGGTGCAATTGAGCATCTTTAAAAAGGCTCGCCAATTCTTCAGCACCTCTGGTCGATCGATTTACGATCGAAATATGGCTAGCTCCTTTTGAGAGCAAATGCTGCACCAAAAGCCGCGACATTTTGCCAGCACCGATAATAGCAATCCTGCTGCTTGCTAAATGCTGACCTTTCATTTGAGCCAATTCTGCCGCCGCCGAAGAAATCGAAACCGCACCGGTACCGATGCTAGTTTCCGTGCGAACTCGCTTCCCTGCTGTGAGAGCTTGTTTGAACAAGCGCTCTAAAATTCTGCCTACACCTTTGTACTGTTGGGCGAGTTTGTGAGTTTGTTTCACCTGAGCCAAAATTTGTCCTTCTCCGAGCACCAAACTGTCTAGGCCAGAAGCCACTCGCATCAAGTGCATCACCGCATCTTCGTGCAGCAAAATAAACAGGTGAGGGCGCAAAGACTGCACATAAACTTTACTGCATTCGGAAAGGAACTGAATAACCTCTCGCACACCAGGCTCAGACTCGCTGGTAACAATATAAATTTCTAAGCGGTTGCAAGTGCTGAGGATGGCAACCTCTTGAATGTGCGGGTAGCCGCGCAATTGGGCGATCGCTGCTTCAACTTTCTGTTCTGGAATGCTCAGTTTTTCGCGAACTTCAACCGGCGCTGTTTTGTGGCTGAGACCTACGACTGCAATATTCATATCTGTGATTTGTCACTATTTCTTTCTTAGTTGTTAACAGTCACCTGTTATTATTTCTTAGTTTATCGCTAATTGCTAATCACAGGTGACTGTTAACAGTTAACTGTTAATTGTTAACATTTAACTGTTAACCGCCAACTAATCACTAATTCAATTGCAAAGCTTTCGGTTCGTCAAACATATGGATTGTATCCACAAACCGAGCAGTTTTCGACTGAGAAGAAATTACCAAACTTTCAGTGCGAGCGCCGCCGCCAAAGAAGCGAACTCCATCCATCAGCGTTCCGGGAGTAATCCCGCAAGCTGCAAACAAAACTGTTTCTCCAGATGCCAACTCTTCAGCATTGTAAATCTTGTCAGGGTCTGTGATGCCCATCTCTTTAAGTCGAGCTATATTGCTCTCTTTGCTTTCACCGATCAAACCAGTTTTTACAACAGCCGGATCGTAAATTAACTGCCCTTGGAAGTGACCGCCCAAGCAGCGCATTGCTGCTGCGGAAATCACACCTTCCGGTGCTGCGCCAATACCCATAAGTGCGTGGATGTTGGAACCAGAAAACGCGCAAGAAATCGCTGCCGAAACGTCGCCGTCGCTGATCAGCCGAACTCTTGCACCCGCTCCCCGAATTTCATTAATTAAATCTTTGTGCCGGGGGCGATCCATGACCACCACCACCAAATCTTCAATACTGCGGCCGAGGCAATCAGAGATAATTTTGAGGTTTTGAGTGGGCGTTTTGCGAATATCTACATGATTCTTAGCAGCCGCAGGAGCAGCCAATTTGTTCATGTAGAAATCCGGTGCCGCAAACAAACCACCTTTTTCAGAGATTGCCAAAACTGCCATCGAACCGTTTTGACCGTAAGCCACGAGGTTAGTACCTTCGCAGGGGTCAACGGCGATGTCAATTTCTACCAATTCATCTGGGTTACAGAAAGTATGGGCATCCTCGCGGGTACAAATACCTACTTGTTCGCCGATGTAAAGCATGGGTGCGTCATCGCGTTCGCCTTCGCCGATCACGATGCGACCGCGCATATGAATTTTGTTCATGCGCTCCCGCATGGCTTCTACAGCCACTCTATCGGCTTCGTCTTTCTCGCCTTTGCCCATCAAGCGAGCGGAGGCGATGGCTGCCTGCTCAACTACTTCGATAATCTCTAAACCGATTACATTGTCCACGAACTAGATCCTCCCAACTGCTGATGCGTGCCTTGTGCTCTTTTGCACTCCCAGCCATCAAGTTTATCAGAGGCGGGGATCTGTGCGAGCGCAAGCAGTTGCTTAGTTTGTGTTAACTTTTACTTCTTTGAGACTGGGGCTGGAAAATCTGGGCAAAACCAGCTCAAGATTAGATCGCCCCAATACTTCAACTCTTGCTGGGACGATCGCACCCCAGCCCGGTATGAGCGGGAAATCCGGCATTCCCCGAGGTTCCGGAGGATCGATCGGCGGTTTCAGGCAACTTGTGATACCGAATGCCGTTAAAGGTTTTATGATTAGTTTGCGATCGCGCGATTTCTCAGAAACCTGGTTGCTAGACCGGACTTATCGTTACTAAACCCAATATTTTGGTAGAAACCGGGTTTCTGAGGGTAAGTCCTCATGATGATGGCACATCAAAAGGACAGCTCTAGATCGGGACGCAGTAGACTTTATAAGCAGGAAGCAATAAAAAATGATGATGAAAGCCCAAGATATTATGACCACAGAAGTTGTTACCATTCGCGGTTCGGCAACTGTAGCTGAAGCGGTGGCGATGATGAACGAACTGTGTTTGCGCGCGTTAATTGTGGAACGCCGCCACGAACAAGACGCCTACGGAATTGTCACGGAAACGGATATTGTTTACAAAGTAACAGCCTACGGAGTAGACCCGCAGAAAGTCCGCGTCTTCGAGATCATGACCAAACCGTGCATCACGGTGAATCCCGACTTGGGCGTGGAATACGTGGCGAGGTTGTTCGCCAATACCCGAATCCGCAGAGCTCCGGTGATTCAAGACAAACTGCTGGGCATTATTTCAGTAACCGATATCTTGACAAAAAGCGATTTTGTCGAAAAGCCGAAAAGTATTTTATTTGAGGAAGAAATCGAACGGGCGATCGCGGATGCCAGAAAGATCTGTGCCGAGAAAGGCGCTACTTCTACAGAATGCGCGGTAGCGTGGGATATTGTAGAGGAAATGCAGGCTGAGGCTTCTCACCAGCGATCGATCAAGCTTGAAAAAACGGCTTTTGACGAGTATTGCGAGGAAAATCCCGAGGCTGCTGAAGCGCGGATGTACGAGAGTTAATTTAGTGATTAGTGATTAGCGATCGGTCATTTGTCAGTTGACAGGAAAGCAGTTGGCAGTTGGAAGAATTAAAAATTCTGCCTTCTACCTTCTGCCTTTAGAAGAAAGTCATCACAGTTAAGGTGACTAAGCAACTTAACTGAATCACTAAGCACAAAAGACGAAATATTGGATTAATCCCAGCGATGTGAATAACTGAGTGTACAAGCCGAAACACGATGTACGCAACAATCAGCAAATCTACCGCTGTTCCAGATACGCCCCTCCAGGTAAGCAGGAAAACAACTCCCAGATATAAAGGCAGGTTTTCTACTAAATTTGACTGAACCCGAAAGAGTCGCCACAGCAAACTTTCATCGTTTGGTGTCCCAAAATCTTTGACCGATCCACCCGCAGATAGATGCCGGATTCTAACTGCGAGCAAAAGGATGACGACAGCTATTGTCCAGAAAATGAAAATTGCTAAACCCCATAAGGGAAAGGTCATGTTAATCGAATTCACAAACAAACCTCCTAAAACTTACTAATAGTTTAGGAAGCTCGCCCTCAAGAAATATAGAAAAAAGTTGCGGGATGTTTGGTAGATTATTGCGATCGCCCGGGCAGGAATTGTTTCGGTGTCATCCCCAGCAGGCGCTTGAAACATCGAGTCAAGTGACTTTGGTCGCAAAATCCTACCCGGAAAGCAATATCTGCGATACTAAGTTCGCTCTCTTGCAATAGGTACTTGGCTTTCTGGATGCGGCGCTGCAAGATATACTGGTGGGGTGTTAAGCCCGTGCTTTGCTTGAACAGACGTAAAAAGTGATAAGGACTGATTTGGGCGATCGCAGCAAGTTCAATGAGCTTTACGTCTTCATGAAGATGTTCGTTGATATACTCGGTTATCTGTTGCAGCTTGGGTTTAGATAATCCATCCGTATAGCTAGAAAGCCGAGGTGGCGCGGTACAATAATTCCGCAACAGGTGAATGGCTAATGCGGTTTTGAGACTGTCAACCAGCAAATAACCGCCGATTTTGCCAAATTCTAATTCTTGTCTCAAGGCGGCGAATATCCCTTGAATCAGGATATCTTGCTCTGTCATGTAATGAGGGATCAGTTCAATGCGATCGGGATTTACCAAATCTTGAGCGACTTGTTCCAGGAGTGCAGGGGCGATCGCCAAAATGGTAAACTGAGCTAAAGTATTCCAATTGCAGCGCTGGGAAATACCCGCCGGAATCACCGCAATGTCTCCCTGATTCCGCGCTTCTGTTTTGAGCTTACCATCCAACCATCGTTCTCCCGATGGATCTCCCGACACATCAAAAGCAGGACAATAAGCAATAACGTGCCACGTACCTTGATGTTCGGGCGTGTCAAACTGCGGCTGTTGATGGTGTTCAAAATAGATATTATCCCATCCTGAACTTGCCAGGACAGCGGGCTGAGGCAGCATAAAATCTGTTGCTTTCTCTTGACTGAAATCAATCAGCTTTACCTCTGGCTCTAAGGTTCTCATGTTGCGCTTAAATAGATTGAGAATTATTTGATTTTGTAGGGTGCCTCCCTGTCATATCTTCGAGGAAATTTGTAGATTGACGAGTGGCGATGCACCTTACCACAGCGTTTTTTTTTCTTAACTGTTTGGCTCCATACAAAAGACGTTCAGCTTATTGCCATCAATATCCCGAAAATATCCCGCATAAAACCCCGGCAACACGCCTCTTGGTCCTGCTGCTCCTTCATCCTTAGCCCCAAGTTCGATCGCTTTGTTATAAACTAAGTTGACTTTTTCTGGACTGTCAACTTGAAGAGCGATCATTACTCCATTGCCAACAGTTGCTGTGTTACCGTCAAATGGTTTTGTAATAGCAAGTGCTGGCCTATCGGGAGAAACGACCCATGCGATAAATCCGTCGAATTCCATGAATCGTCGAGCGCCAATTTCAGCAAGCAAAGCATCATAAAACTTTGCTGCACGTTCAATATCGTTGGTACCGAGTGTAACGTATCCGATCATATTTTTTGTCTTCTAACTGATGTTAAGATTTAAAAAATGTTTGAGCAAATAATAACTGAGTTAAACTGCGGCTTAGAAAACCAAAGCTACAGCTCAAACATCATTTTACATCATAACTCAAACTATCTCGGTTTCGTCCGCTGCAATGATTTATTGCCGATCGCTAATACATTCGGGACTGTCTCTACTTGGACTGTTGACGATCGCACTTACGGCCTTTGCTTTCATGGCTTCCGAAGCATAGGGCTTTAACAGCGGCAAAACTTCCTGAGCATTTTTAACAGCAGGATCTAGCCACTGTTGCCAATCGCTGTCGGGCAGAATCACCGGCATTCGATCGTGCATCGGCTGCACTGTTTCGTTAGCAGCGGTAGTAATTATACTGCAAGATACAATGTTTTCTCCTTCTGGAGATTCCCAATTTTCCCACAAACCGGCAAAAGCAAAAGGTTCGCCGTCTGCCTTTTGAAAATAGTAAGGCTGTTTGTTCTTTCCCTGCTGCTGCCATTCGTAGAAACCGTCAGCGACTATCAAACACCGCCTGTGCTTGATGGCGCTGCGAAAAGCAGGTTTTTCTGCTACAGTTTCCGATCGCGCGTTAATCATCCGACTGCCTATTTTCATGTCTTTTGCCCAACTTGGAATCAGACCCCAGCGCATAAATTGAAACTGTCGCTGCATTTTTTTTGCATCAACTGTGACTGTGGCAACTGATTGAGTTGGGGCGATATTGTATCGCGGTTTGATGTCGGGAACTGCCGACAGTTTGAAGAACTCGGCGATGATTTCACCTGAAGTAGTTAAAGTGTATCGTCCGCACATAATTTATAGTTGGTATTAACGCGGTTTTTACCGATTCCGGCAGTCCGGCAGTCCGGCAGTCCGGCAGTCCGGCAGTCCGGCAGTCCGGCAGTCCGGCAGTCCGGCAGTCCGGCAGGGGTTTAAACCCCTGCCTCATAGCTAAAGTCGGTTAAAACCGACTGGAAATACGAGATCAATATCTATCTATTTTAGTCCTCTTTTAGAGGACTTTAGCTATGAGACAGGGGTTTTTAACCCCTGTCGGATTGTCGGACTAAACCGATTTCTACGAGACATTTTCGATTTACCGTTGGGTGGGAGTGGGTTTTCGAGATGATTGGTTTTAGGCAATTATTGTTGGTAAAACCCGCCCCTACGAGACATTGCTAAATTGTGGAACATTCGCAGACAACCATTCGGCGCGCAACTTTTCAATCGCTAATTCTTTAAATTTAGCTTCTACTTCAATCCAAGGAGCCTGATAATAGCAATTAGGCATTTCTGTAATTAAATCGCTGTGGCGCGGATCGGCAAAAAAATCTTTTCCATTCGATATGTGTACTAATTGCCATTCAGGAACAGACCAAGTTGTGCGGGCTGCTGCTAGCATTTCGGCAACGCTGGGATGGTCGTAAGTTTCTAAATGTTCGTGAATGACGTGGTGGTGGGCGTCAAAAACCATTGGTACGCCGGTATCGAGACAAACTTCTAAAATTTCCGAGGAACTGTAAGCGTATTCGTCATTTTCAAAGGTTAAGCGCGATCGAATCGATTCTGGTAAATCGCGGATGACTGACTTGAGTTGCAAACTGCGATCGCCCTTGCCGCCGTGAATGTTCATCAGTGCCTGGGGCGATCGGGGCTGTCCCAACATATCTAAAATTAAAGCATGAGCCGCGAGAATTTTAATGCTGTTTTCTACAACAGAAAGCTTGTCGGAACTGAGGACGACAAATTGATCGGGGTGGAGTACCAAGCGGATGCCCAAAGACAAAGCGCGATCGCCCGTAGTCCGCAATTCCTCAGTCATGGAGTGTAGCACTGCTTCCCCCAAATCTGTATCTGCAAAAGGGAACAGTGCAGAAGTCATGCGGTAGAGATTAATCTGATTAGCCGAACAGAAGTCGATCGCTTTGTCAAGCCGTTTTAAGTTGTCTGTATAAAGATCGCGCAATACTTTTTCTTGTTCCGTTTCTGTAAGTTGCAACAGTCGCTTCCGCGTGACAGTGCGAAAGCGAACTGCATCGGATGTTGTAATGCAGACTAACCCCAATTCCGGCAATTTGTCTTTTTCCAATACTTGGTTAATCCCGCTCATTTATCAATAATTCCTAACTTGAATTTTAGGTTAAATAGTTTTGTCGTAAGGATTTTAGTCCTTTGTTCTGAAGCTGTTATATCAATTCCGGTTGTATCGGAATGATTAAACCACAGAGGGCACAGAGGACACAGAGAAAGAGAAGAGAGAGATAATAATTCCGATGTCAACGGATTTGATATGAAGGTACTACTGAACCTGCCAAAATAGTCCGGCAGAGATTGAAATCGCTGGCGGACTCTGGAAGTGCAAGATGTAATTAGCACAAACCTGATTTTTATCAAACATCTAATCAACAGCGTCGCAGATAGCATATCGATGCCAATTTAATCGATATAACTATTGCTGTTCTTCGCCAGACTCAGCCTCTTCGTCGGGCCGCGCCGTGGCAACAGGATTTTCCATTGCTTCGTTATGGAACGGATAACCGGATGTTTCTTGATTTAGCGGGTCAGCGGGTTGGTCGTCAGGGGATGTAATTTGACCGTTAGTGTTGGTATTGGGTTTTGTGGAAGAGCCTTTATGGCTGGCGTGACCGCTACTCATCTTTTTTTCCTCAATTAGGTCGCTCGAACAATTTCTAGCTTAGACTTAGCTGCTGCGGGCGATCGCCTATCTTAAGTCAGAGATCTGCTTAAGTACATCGCACAGCAGAAAGTTTGTATTACTCTGCCATAGATTCGAGCAGACGGCCAACTACAGGGTCAATCTGCCAGTAATCCTTACCGTCTTGCTTCTGATTTCCTAAATGCGAGACAAGACTGAGGAGCTCCGCCCATCTGAGAGTCTGCTTGACAATTTCAGGCGATACATCATCAAGAACCTCAATTAATTCCTCAACCGCTGCTGCTTCTCGCCATTCGGCCAAAGTTCTCATCACCAGCTTTAGTTGAGGTTCGCAACCGTCAAAGCCCATTGAATTAATTAATTTGTCAGAGTTATTAAATTGATTCTTCAGTTCCGCCAAGGAATCTTGCCAGCGATGCGGATTAGATTGAGAAAATTGATAGAATTTTTGCAACAGGTTTGACCAATTCCCTGTAACTTCCGTAATCTTCTTTCTAACTTCTAGTCCGCTGGGCAACTTAGCATCTTCCAACCAATGTCGCAGCGCCGCATCGTGCCAAGGTTTGAGACTGAAAAATCTCACTTCTTTAAAGTAATCAAAGCCTCTGGAACTATAATTAACTAACTCCCAAACTTTCTGAGGGTCGGCGACGAAAGCAAGCTGGATAAACGAGTCTTCCTTCTTCAATCTTTTGATTTTCTTAATTGCCTCATCAACCCAATCCTTACTCCAAGGGGTGGTGGGTGATACAACAACGAGCGTCGTGGTATCTTTCTTGCGACGGTTACTAATTTCTGTCAAACGCTGGTTGAAATCCGATCGATCGGAGAGATTTTCTAAATAGTGAATTTTGCAATCTTTCTTACTAAATGCTGCTTCCATAAAAACTCTCAAATCGTCAATTCCTGCGGCTTGGCAGCCAAATATAATAGAGACACCATACTCCCGGCGCAGCAGCTCTGATTCCTGTTGAACAGTTAAAGGACTGCGCCGGGAATCAGCTTTATTTTTGACAAGAGGAGACCGAAAAGTAGCAGGTTCGTATTCAGGTGGAGCTTCACGCGGTCTCAGAAGCTCTGCTTCAATTTCTGGTTGCGTACCCATAAGCAAGGCTAAATTAGAACTTCTCAGAGTGAAGTAACCTGGATTGGTTTCTCGTAAAACTCCTAATCCGACCATTTCTTCTAGTAAAGCAAGAATTTCATCTTCCGATGACCTTCCCGCGAATCCGTCAGACCACCAATACAAGACTTGTTCGCGAATCCAAGATACAGAAAACCCATCCTCCATGCCTGTTTCATCCTCCTGAGAGCCATCAGCAATCGAGTAGGCAATTACCTCGTAGCGCTTATCTAGTCCCAATGTCAACTTAAAGCGATCGCGAATATTATTGCGAAGGTCTTGACTTTGATAAGCTTCTTCTACATGGCGAGAAGTAATCGCGTAAGGCGGACTAATTTTAGGATCGAAAGTAGGGACATCTGGGTTAGTAATGTGCTTGAGTAACTGCTCGCAATAGAGTTGAATCAAGCTCGGATAATAGTTAGTCTGCCAAAGAATGCGCGGGATTAAATCAAGTGATTCAAAACGATAGCCAAGACTAGCCAGCGGACGTTCTACCAAAGCTGTTGCCGCACGCATTTCACCATTATTCAGCAGAGGCCCAATGCAGATCGGCCTGCCAAAGTGAGCCAGCGGATGATTTGCTTGTCTAGTGGTTCTCAGAACGTTGTGCAATCCGGCAAAGACTACCTTAAAACGTCGGTCAGTTTCCATCATTAATTTTCTGAGTTCATCGCAGCGGAGGAAATCCTCCTTACCATCGGCTTCAAGGAAATTATCTGCCTCATCCAACAACAGCAAAAAGCGCCGCTGCTTGTCCAATTCCAGCCAATTTTTAATCCGCAGCAAGCTGCTTTCGCCAACGGAATTGCGCCGATTGGTATCAGGAATTTTTAATTTATCCAATTCTCCGTTTAGTAAATCCCAAATCTTATCTAAAGCTTGGTTGCGTCCAATTTCTTTAATATCCAAAAATAGGGCGTTCCTTCCCGCGTCGGTTCCATGAAAAGTCCGGTGTACATACTTAAGCAAAACGGTTTTACCTAACTGCCGACCTCCATAAATCAAACAAGAACCAAGAGGATCGATTATGGATTCCCGTTCTCGTACTCGCCCGTAAAACATCTCAGGCGGAACCTCTCCTGCTGCGGTTTTATAAGGTTCTAAGAAAGTAAAGGGTAAGGTACAATCAAACAATACAGGTAAGCGTGTTTTTTGTTCTCCGCAAAGGTAGAGCATCAGCACATCATCTATCACAATGAAAGTGCTCCGACGCTGCCGACACAAATCAGCCAAATCTCGGCGTTTCTTTTCAGTCATTCGCCCAAAATGAAAGACGAATATCGGCCCTCCAAGAGCAGTTTCTCCAACGGCATTGAGGAGATCCTGTTCGTTCGGTCTATCCCATACACAAAGAATGCGGTAATGGCCCTTCGCGGCTGAACCATAGGCAGACACAGGACAGCGATTTTGGTCAAATATCGGCTCAGCATTAACGTCAATCCAGGTATTTTGTCCTGATTTTTTAAATGTAAGAGATGTTATGTTAAAACCGAGGTTGCTTAGAATTTGGCGAGCATCTTTCTCTGTGATTTCTTGCTTCCTTCCCTTGGCTGCAAACCAAGCATCTAGCATATCAGCGGCTTTTTTGGCTTGAGTTCCTTGCGGTATCTGTATTTTTGCGATACTTTTCCCTTTGGAAATGTTGGGAATTAGGTCTTGCTTTTTTTGTCGATCGCGATCGCACTCCTCAAGCACTTTTTCGATCGCAGCATACTTATGCTCGAAGAAGTCTTTAAAAGCATCTCTTTTTTCCTCTGGTTCAGGAAGCGATCGCCGCTCTTGCAGCATAGATATATATTCCTTAGCCGTCAGGATATCGCCTTGCTCCAATACACTGCAAATTCTGGTACGATCGGCATCTGCTATACCTGTTTGCTGAAGACTCTCTAATTCCTCGGATACTCGATCGATCTGTTCCTGGCGCTTGGCGCTAATTCCTTGACCGATCGCCCGAAGCAGCTCAATTTTTTCGGAAAACCGCCTGGTTGTTACATGAGCATTTTTAATGCTTTCAATCTGTGCTGCATAAGCACTTCTATCTGTTTCTCTTAGTAAACCAAAAGCTACGGCACTTTCGAGCTGTTTGCTAGTAGTCTCGACCTGCTCCTGCAAAATTCCTTGACACTCTTCAATCCGATTATTTCGTAAGTCCTTTAGCTGAGCGAGGTCTATTTTTGGTTCGGGGTAGAGTTCGAGGTATTCGATGATTTGCGCCGTAGCCTCGTGATTTCCCACAGCTTTTGAACTACAGAGATAACTGTGCAGATCGAATGCTTGTTGCCAATCCCAAATATCATTTTTGACTAACTTCAAAATTCCATCTATACCCGCTTCTGCATTAGCGATATCCAGTTCCCAGGCATCGTTGATAGGGATAGATGGCATTCTTAACAGATCCGCGTGTAGGATATGTCTTGGGTCAGGTTCTGTCGTTGGCAATTCGGTATCTGGATCGAAGATATTGCCGATATCTTGCACAGCTTTTCGGCAACAAGCGATACCAGCTAAAATAAACACTGGAGGTTTTGTCGCCTCAAAGGTATCCAATTCTTTGAGAACAGTATCTTGAAGATTCTCAATATCTTGTTTTAACTGTTTGGCTTCTTTCTGAAGATAATTTTCGCTTTCAGCTAAGCGCAATTCCTGCTCCTTAACCCAGCGACCCACCCAATTTAAAAATTGCCGAGCGCGAGAGCGAAGCTGAATGAGGGCTTTACCTGTAATGATACCAGCACCTTTAGGGCGACGAATTTTGCGCTCTGTTCGCTGAATTTCCCAGTCTAGATTGGACTCATTAGACAATCGCTCGATCTTCTCCTTAAGGAAGGGAAGTTGGCTCAAATCTTTTTGCTTGATGGGAAGCCACAGAGTGTAAAAAAGTTCACCGGGGTTCAACCACTCGACCCAAACTTTCTTTGCATGACCGTAAATCAAATCTTGTTGCGGCGCTTGAGACCACCAATCCTCGATTTTTATATACAAATCGTCTAAATCTTTTTGCAACGCTGCCAGAGTTTTTGCTTTCTTGATGGCTTTTGTATCTAGGGCCCGCTGCCGATCGCCGTGTTGGGCGATAATTTGGCAATAATCATACAGTTTGTCGAGTCCAGCACCGAATTGAAGCTCCTGGAAAAGGTGCGAAGCACCAGTATTTGGGGCTAGCAAAGACGGCCGCAGTGCTGCTGCTGCCAAGAGCAAGCTTACGGCTTGATTCCATTCACTTTTTTCTGGTAATAAATAGCTAGCGGTGTAACTGGTGAAATCATCTTTAAGCAGATTTGCAAGTTTTCCATATCCTACGTCATAGCGCAGGTTTTGTCCTAGCAATACTGCTCTAATTAACTGCGGTGGCAGGTGCGGATCGAAGTTGGAATATTTTTTTTCAAAGCAGCGAGCTAAATGAAACGCAAGGCTGAGTTTTTCTTCAAGAATCAGCCGCCAAACTAAGTCGCGCAAAACTGCTGGGCGTTCTCGATCGGGGTCGTCCAAGATGGATTGAGCGATTTGTTGAGCGGTATCATTGGGCGAGAAGCTGTAGAGAGGCTGTTTTTCTTCTCTTTTTCTATTCCCCGGCTTGTCAACTTCTTTTCCTTGCTTCTTTTCCGAATTTTGATGATTTATCTGAGTTGCGGTTGGCGCTTCTGTTGGTGGAATATCTGGGATATTTTCAGTGATTGGCTGCGCGATCACCTCCTCTATCAAGACCGCGTTCAACTCTGCTAATGGTGGTTGTTCTAGAATAGGAACAGTTTCAGGTTCCGGCTCCTCAACTAAGGAAGTTGCCTCTAAGTTATTGTTAGTAGAAAGAGCAGGTAAATCTGGTATTGCTTCCGAGTGAATAATCAGTTTACCTCTGACTGCTGCCATCGCCAGAGTTCTTCCAAACGATTCAGATACGGCATCATGTAAGGAATCCAAACGCTCTTCATCTGCTTCTTCCAATTCTGCAATTAGTGTTAGCAGTTTGCAGAATGGATGATTGCCGTCAGCCAAGACTTGGGTGTCTGGATGCAAGTCAGACTCTTGCCATTCGGAGATAGCGCGTTGAAGTTCGCGGGCTTTTTCCTGACATTCCAGCAATGATTGAAAATTGCTCTCTACTCGATGGGCGATCGCTAAAACTCGTTCCAGAACCCTCAAAGCAGAGTCGCGGACAAGAGCGATCGCACTTTTTTGCTTCTCGGCAAAATCAACACGCTCAAGTACAGACTTGATATCTGCTAAAGAACCAATTTCCTCAGTTTTCAGCATTGGCGATAGTGCCAAATATTCAGCCAGTTCTAGCACCTTGTTGCGAAGCTGAATAAAGTTTTTCCGGGACTCGTCAAGTTCTTGAATCAGCTTTTGAGATATAGGTATACCAGGGTCTAGCAACTTTCGACTCGCCTCTAACAGCCGTGCTTCCAGTTGAGAAAAAACCTCTTCTAGTGCGGTGAGTTGTTTCAGTAAATCTGCTGAATTTTGTACCATCGGTGTAATCACTCCATTCAAGTCATTTTCTGTCCGTTCGGCAATGTGGAAATTATGAGCGTTCAAAATTGCATAAGTGAGGTTGTTTTCATTTTCATCGGTCTTCGACAAGTAAGTCTGAGTCAAATTTGTTTGTTCTATATTTGATTCTTCTCTGAAGTTATTAAAAGGAATTAATGGTTCGGTAATATTAGCTATATCAACTATTTTATCACCAACAGGCTCCTGTAAGAAAGTGTCGCAATGGCTGCGAGACAAGTTTTCTGGAATGTTGAACTGTCTGGGCTGCATCGGTTGGGCGATCGGTCTTTTTGTCTGAGTTTGATAAATTGCTGTAGGGCGAATATAATCTTTTAAAATGCTGTTGCGGTTGGGATGGCGCAATCTTAGTAAAGCCTTAGCCTCAATTTGCCGAATCCGCTCCCGGGTAACATGAAATATATTGCCGATTTCCTGTAGACTTTTCTCGCGGCCGTCATCCAATCCGAATCGCATCCGAATAACGTCACGTTGTCGAGGGCTGAGAGTATCTAAAACGCTTTCTAAATCTTCGGTAAACAAATTTTTAGATGCTTGTTCCTCTGGTGTTTCTCCATCGAATTCAATCAACTCTCCCAATGTACAGTCTTCACGATCACCCATTTTAGTATCTAAGGAAATGATAGATTTAGCAGATTTAATAACAAATCGCAATTTGGTAATTGTTATCTCCATTTTAGTAGCGATTTCTTCTTCGGTAGGCTTGCGACTGATTTCTTCAGAAAGCTGTTTGGTAGTTTTCTTAATCTTAGAGATAGTTTCATAAACGTGAACTGGTAGGCGGATAGTCCGCGATCGTTCGGCAATAGCCCGCGTAATTGCCTGACGAATCCACCCATATGCGTAGGTGGAAAACCTGTTGCCCTTCGTGCAATCAAACTTTTCTACAGCCCTGATTAAACCGAGATTTCCCTCCTGAATCAAGTCTAAGAAATCCAGCCCTCTATTTTGATATTTTTTAGCAATGGAGACTACCAGCCGCAAGTTAGACTCTACCATTTGGTTTTTAGCTTTTCGGCTGCCCTCTAATTCTAACTCAGCAATTTTACGAGCTAGTTCAATCTCTTCGTCAGCTTTGAGCATGGGAATTCGACCGATTTGTTGCAGGTAAACCCGAAGCGAATCTGGCGGTAGGCGCTCTTTTTTAAATTTGATGCTGTCAGGAATAGTTTTATGCCAAGCTTCATGAAATTCGTCAAAGTTGCTAAAGCCATGATTCTCATGCAACTCTGTCAAAAAAATATTGAAGAGCATTTTTAAATGAGAGTTTGTCGGACTGGCGAATGGGATATCTTTAATATGTTTGACTTTTCCTAATACATCTTCAGATTGATTGCGCTTGTGTTGGCGACGGTTGATAATGGATAAAGTCAGAGTTTCTCCATGCTGAAAGAGAACGATCGCCGGCATCCGTAAAATTTTATTAATCTCGCGGATAATCCCGTCAAGTTGTTCGATAGTGTACGCACTCCTCCGCAGTGCGATCGCGAAAAACAAGTAGGAAGTAAAAAAGGCACTCTCAGCACTGCTAGTATCAAATTCGACAAACTGGTCATTATCTGCAATTTCTGTCCCGGTAAACTGGAAGAGAAAATCAACCGACAGCCATTCCTCTAAGAGAGCTTTTTGGGAGTTGAGCTTTTGATCTATGTCAAAACTCGCAATAAAGTTATCCGAAGTATTGGGATAAAATTGACTCGTTCTGTCACTTCGGTAGCCAAGAGCGAAGAACAAATTACGGGCGTTATCGGCTAGTTTTCCCTTGGCAAAACTACTTAAAGCTTCATTAATAGATGCTTTAGCTTGTTGTTCGCTGACGCTCATTTAATCACCAGCCAGGTAATCAGTTCAAAATCCGTTGTTGCTTTAACCTGATGCGCTTGCTCAACCAACACAGCACTGCGGCTAGACAGCAGGTGGCCGATGAGCCGCTTGTTGTAAATACCTGCAATTGAATCAACCGCCCGCTGAAGCAAATCATTATACAAACTCATATCAAATCCGTTCTTAGTTTGTCTATCGAACAAGTTGCACAACTCTTCATAGGGAACACTACACCCCGCGCACAGCAACTGATATATTTCAAGTATTTGTTTGGGTTGAGCAAAAGTTAATCGCACTTCCTTATTTTCTCGAACGTAAACTAAAAAGTATGGTTGCAGCGGGTTGACGGTTTTATTATCAAGAGAATCGCCTTTTTGTTTGAGGCAAAAAATTACGCCCGGAGCAATTATCGGGTACTCCGAGTTAGTTGGAACTACTGCATAGAGTCCTAAAGGGGCATCTTGGAGTAGTTTGCGGTTGCTCTCAATGTATTTGGCTAGTTCCATTCGGAAATCATCGAGAGTGAATTCCGTTAGGGCTACAGTCTCGGTGAAATCTTCGAGATCCAGCACCTCATCTTTCAATCGCAGCAACTGCTTGTCGCGGTATTTCAAATCACTCTCAATCAGTTCTTGAATTTCCTTTGCCTCCAGTAGGTTATCTTCAAATGTACCAGCCATGTCCGCTAAAGCCATCCGTGCTTCTACTCGATTTTTCAGATTGATGTATTGATCCAAGTCCTCTGTCGGCCAAAAATTAATTAATTGTACCGTGTGGTTGGGGCTGCCAATGCGATCGCACCTACCGAACCGCTGGATAATTCGGACTGGGTTCCAGTGTATGTCGTAGTTAATCAGATAATCACAATCTTGTAAATTTTGCCCTTCGGAAATACAATCTGTGGCAATTAATAAATCAATCTCGCCGTCTTGCTGCATAGATGGAATTTGGGCGCGTTTCTTGGCGAAAGGCGAAAAATTTGTCAGGATGTGATTGAACTCGTTTTTGCCAAAAGTAGTCTTATTTGCCGCCGATCCCCCAGTGACCAAAGCTAGGTTAATTTTCAATTCTACTGTTGCCCATTCCCGCAATCCTTCGTAGAGATAGACTGCCGTATCTGCAAAGGCAGTAAAAACTAAAACCTTGCGATTTGATTGGCCATGCTTGTTAGTCGTAGGATGCTTGACTTTCTCGGCGATCAGTTCTTTTAACTCAGCCAGCTTGGCATCGCGTTCAACAGAAATGCTTTGGGCAGAATTGTAAATTTTTTTAAGCTGTTCCTTGTCGTTTTTGAGGTCTTTTAACCAGGTTGCGACATCGAGGTGCGCCATTTCAAATATCAGCTTCTGACCTACTTGCATGGCATCTTGCAACTCTTCATCGTCCAAGTCTTCAATCATCAAATCGCTGAAAGTTACTGTCTGGTTAGCGTCGCGAAATTGCTGCAATTGCTTAAACTTTTTAATTTTTGCCTCTAGAGCTTCAGTTTTTTTAATCGTGCGCTCCATTGTCAGCCCAAAGGAATGGATGGAGCTTTCTAAGCGTTTAAGGAAATTGACTTTCATCATGCCGATCAAACAGCGTTCGCGATCGCTCTGTTTGAAATTTCGCACTCCTTTATTTTCATACACCGAACGGTATGGCGACAGGACATATTTTGAAGGGTTGAATAGCGAGAGTTGATATTTAGAAATTTCGCTGTTAAGCTGTTCGTAGGACAGGAACTCACCCTTTAGGTCAATCTCAGGAAATACGGAGATGGGTTTGAGCCGTTCTGGAAAGCCGCCTAATTGGGCGATCGCATCTTTATAGTATTTTTGAATGTGCTTGCGAGATCGTGCGATCGTCAATTCGTCAAGCAGTTTGAAAAAAGCAGAACTAAGTTCTTCCAGCAGTTCGCTAGTTTTGCGTTCCCTACTTTTCTTGGCCCACTTGGTAAATTTCCCCTGAGCATCAGCTAGTGTATCGCGCAGACTGGCAATTCCCAGCGATTCCCCAAACGCAGCGTCGCCACCTTCTGCGATCAAATAAAGTTGATTCCGCAAATCCTTTAAATCATTGTTAACCGGAGTTGCTGATAGGAGTAGCACTTTAGTTTTGACACCGCTCTTGATAATATCATCCCTCAGCCTTTCGTAACGGCTCTTTCTAATTAGATTGCCAGATTCGTCCCATTTACTCTTGATGTTGTTTCGGAAATTGTGGGATTCGTCAATAACTACCAAGTCATAGTTACCCCAATTAATCGTTTCTAACTTAATGTCCCCAGACCAACCGGAATCGCGGCTCAAGTCGGTGTGAGATAGGACTGTATAGCTAAAGCGGTCTTTAACCAAAGGATTGAGATCGCTATTGTTCTGTGCTAGATATACAGTCCAATTCTCGCGGAGTTTTTTGGGACACAGAACCAAAACTTTTTCATTCCGCAGTTCAAAATATTGAATAACCGCTAGAGCTTCAAATGTTTTACCTAAACCAACGCTGTCAGCAATAATACACCCGTTATATCGTCGGATTTTATTGAGGGCTGCCTTAACTCCGTCTTTTTGAAATTCAAATAGAGATTTCCAAATTTCTGTATCAAATAGATGTAGCTGTTCGCTGAGAATATCGCTTTTTTCTAGGTCATCTAGAAAAGTCTCGAAGATATGAAACAGAGTTTTGTAGTAGATAAACTCAGGAGTATTATTCTGGTAAAGTTGCTCTAGGTACAGCAGCACATCTTGTTTGACATCTTCGATGAGTTCGGCATCATTCCAGAGTTCATCAAACCAGGCTTTAAGGTCGCGGGTATCGCGTTTACTATCTACTTCTAGATTGAGTTCAATATTGTTATATTTCGTACCTAATCCCAGTCCCCGCACGGTAAAATTAGAACTGCCCATAATAGCATTTTCAGTTCCCTTATGAGCAATGTGATACATTTTGCCGTGCAGTAAATTAGATTGCTTTACCGACCGTATCTGTACTTTTTTCTCAATCCATTCTGCACATTCTTTCGCAACCCGCTTTTGCTCCAACCGATTCTGTAGCTGCAAGCCCTCATCCTCAATTTGGAACGCCTTTTTATCTGTTTTACTGGGGTCAAGGGACTTGATGAAGCGCGGTTCGCCAAACAGAAATTTCAAGCTTTTAATACCTAGAAGTTGTTGCTTCAAAGCATCAAAAGCATAAATTGTAAAGTAAGCAGAAACAATTGACAAGGTTGAGTTTTCCTCGACCTTGGCTTTCAAAAAATCGCCCACAGTGCCGCGGTGGCGGTTGTCTCTAATTGCCGACTTTGGGAGAGAAGCATCATGCTGTGACATAGCCTACCTTTATGCGGTTGTTGGACTTGGCTATATTCTACATCTTCCACAATGCTCAAAAACAGGCAAGATGCCTGTTCCACAACACATACCGATATTGTAAAATCAACTCCGCAAACGGCCCGATCGCAGAATACTAATAATCAACCAAAAACCCAAAAAACTCGCCGCCCCAAACAAACCAGTGCTCAGAAAAGATAGCTGAGAAGTTTGCGCGTTAGAAGAAATAATTGCAGCCCCTATAATCAGCGAACCCACGACAATACTAAAAGAAAGTCGGTTCGCAGAATCCCCCAGAGTGCGGCGCAGCGGGTCGAGTTCTTTTAGCGTCAAGTTCCACTTCAAAGTTTCCGAAGTTACCCGGTCTAAAAGCACTTCCACTTGTCGCGGAGATTGCAAAGATAAGCTTTTGAGATCCAGGGCAGTTCTCAGCATAGCCTGTACTGGGTCATCTCCTAATAACTGACGCCGAAACATATCGGTCATCAGCGGTTTGACCTGCTCTACAATATTAAACCGGGGATTAAAAGAGCGGGCCAGTCCTTCCAAATTAGCTAGAGTTTTTGCATACAAACCGAGATTGCTGGGCAGTCTAATTTTATTTTTGCGGGTGATTTCCAGCACCTCATAAAAAATTTCCGACAAGTTCATTTGCGACAAGCTGACATTGTAATACTTGCGCAGCATTCTCGCCAAATCGTTCTCTAGAACAGCTAAACTTTTCGGCTGAGCAAATTCAGCCATTTCCAATGTTAATTGAGCGCAGCGCTGAGCGTCTAAATCGACAATTGACAGCAACATTTCTGTCAAATTTTGCTGAGTGCGCGGGTCTAATCTGCCGACCATGCCGCAGTCTAGCAAAGCTATCCGGCCGTCTTTGAGATAAAATAAATTGCCTGGATGCGGGTCTGCGTGAAAGAATCCGTCGATATACAACTGCTGGAAGAAAACGCGGCAAAGTAGCGTTGTAATTTCTTCGCGTTCGGCATTTACATCTCCTTGGTGGCGAGTTCCTTGCAAATCGCCTAACAAAATTGGGACTCCGTTCAGCCACTCCATTACTAAGAGTTTTTTTGTAGTTAACTCCCAGTTAATTTGTGGCAAGACAACTTGTGTGGGGTCAAACCAGCCACTTTTAGATAAATTGCGGCGCAGTTCGTCTGTGTAGTTGGCTTCTTGAATGAAGTCTAGTTCTGCACGCAGGGCGATCGCAAATTCTTCAGCTAAGGCGACAATATCGTATTGTTGACCGAAGTCTGTGAGCATGACAAGTTCTGCCAAACCTCGGAGTACGGCGATGTCTTGTTCGATGACAATATCAATACCGGGGCGCTGAACTTTGAGGGCGACTTCGCGGCCGTCTTTTAAAGTAGCTTTGTGGGTTTGGGCTATAGAACCTGCGGCGATGGCTTCAGTGTTAAATTTGGCAAAGGTATTTTCGAGAGATTGTGTGAGTTCCTGGCGGACGATTGCTTCTACTTGCGACCACGGTACGGGGGGCACTTCCGCTTGTAGCGTGGAGAGGATTTCGATGTAGGTGGCGGGTAAAAGGTCGGGACGGGTGCTCAGCAATTGACCCAATTTGACAAAAACTGGGCCTAATTCGACGAGGATGTTGCGGAGAACTGCTGGAGTTGGGAGACTGGGTGCGTCTGTTTTGCTGCCGGTTAGGAGGCGTTTCATGTAGTCCCAACCGTTGCGGAAGACGACCTCTAGAATTTCTCCTTTGCGAGAAGTGTTTTGGACTAGGCTGAACAAGGGGCCTCCGGGTCGATCGGGTTTAAGGGCTATACAACTACTAGGATAGCGCTGTTAACCAAGCTGACCAGTGTCTTGAGGAATAACTTGGGCGAAAGAGTGCGATTCCCTACGGGATAGCTTCGCACGCGCGTATTTTGGGGTGTGGGGGCGATCTGTTTTTGGCTTTGGCATTACTCCTCATCGTAATCTACACAGGAATTACGCACGCACACTACATATTCTGTGCCGAAAAAGAGCGATCGCGTTTTCTCTCCGACAAGTGCAATGTTTTTAGGATAAATATTCATAGCCATCAGCCTTGTGAATGGTTTTCAAATATTTTGGATGCACATCGAAACTTTTACCTCCTGCTGTTAGCTTAAAACTTGGTTTAAACCGAATTGCAATTCGACCTGTGTAGCTTCCTGCATACTTTCCCGTGAGAACATTAGCCTTTACCAAATCCCCAGTCTGGAAACCCATGAAGGACTTTTGAGATGGTGCATGACGAACGGGAAAGCCAAATTTATCGGTTCCGCAGCGTTGCCTTCTCCCATGCCCCTTGGCTTTAACTAACAAGGGCTTAACGCCATTTAGGAGTAGTTTTTCTGGAGTTGATTCTCCGACACAAGCTGCATCAGTCCAGTGCCGTTTCTCAATCCCCCTTGTTTTACGATTGAACTTTGTCCGACCCCCTGACCCTATCTCTACAGGCAGTTCGGTTGATTTAAGTCTTCTGTATAGTTCCCAACGAGTAGTATTAACAGCCGCTGCGTCTTTAAGAGGTGCTTTGGCTTGAGCCAATATTCGTTTAAGAATTTCAGGTTTTTTCTTGAGAAACTCTTCAACAGGCTTGTTTCCCTTGGCTTGGTTACAGGAATGACAACTAAGGCACAGGTTGCTGACTCGGTTGCTTCCTCCCTTAGACTTGGCGACAATATGCTCAATCTCGAAGGGAACATTTTCAATGGCGCAGTAAGCGCATTTTCTGTTCCATTTTTGGAGTAGATATTCCTTAACTTCAAAACCGAACAGCTCGCCTCTTTGATATTCAACTCCAGAAACTTCAAGGTTTTGGAGTTGTTGCAAATCAAAACGCACCAGTTCTTGAGAAATGGCGGTGACGGGGCAAACCTTCCTAATTCGTCTGACCCAGGTTTCAATGTTGGTAATCCGGCTCTCAAGAGAGGGTGGGAACCACCCGGCTTTACGGGTTCTGTTTAAGAAACGGGGTTTACGATAACGGGTCTTCCTGTTACGACGACCTCTTCTTAAAGAAGAGCGAGACTCAAGAGAATCTTTAATTTGTTGCCCTCTGTGAGAGATTTCTAAGGCGTTGGTGACCCGACCTGTTTGCTCTTGAACAACGGCAATACCCGTAGCTTTGCTGCCTGGGTCAATCTTGATTCGGTGACAATGAGTAACCGAATTTTCTCGAACCCTATCCTGTAAGACAATGGTGAATGGATAGCGTTTAAATACCTTAGCTCTCCCTTTCTTTAGTAGTTCTCTTGCCCGTGCCCGATGGCAAGGGTCTAGAGGTTTCAAGTTTTTATCCAGTACAAAAGTACGCATTACTGCATCTCTCAATTTCTTGGTTTAGTTTGCCTCGACGTTGTTAAGACTCGGTATTTTCTAAGTAACACTGGCTTTCCCTTAATAACCTGTTTAATTACTCAGTTGTAGAGCAAGGAACTGGCACGCATTCCTTGGTACGAACTTTAACGCTTAGTCTTAACGGCTGCTAGTTGAAAACTAGCCGTCTGGTCAACAGGCTTTATTCAAGCCCACACCATACCCTTCGGGTTGGTGTGCGGTAGTTGACAAACCTTAGTTAAATCGGTCAGCCTTTGTAAATCCTGACCACATAGGATCTGTGTTTGCCATTAGCGATCGCTAATGCTGCCAACTAATCCTCTACCCAATTGAGTAACCCAAGAGAAGTAACAGCTCCAAAAAAGTGAGCACCAATCAGATTCACGTTTGCCATTGTCACAAAAATATCTAGGGAACGAATCACATTTTCGGACGCATAAGCTGCCACCGCTTGCGGTTGACCGAGAGTTTTCGCTAGGACTACGGCAACAGTTTCTTCAGAAGCGACAAACGCGATTAATACCCCCACCAAACTAGAAATTAATCCAATCCGCAAGGTGTGAGTAATATGCTCTTTGCTGGGATATACCTGGGAATTTTCGGCGTGCAAAAGTCTGCCTAAAAGCCGATAGCGAAAATCCCAAAATATTCTAAAGCACAGCAATAAAAGACCAACAATCGCTAAAAATACCCCGAAACCAATACCTGCATTATTGGTTTGTTCGCTCATGTTGCGACCCAACATAGCAAATACTAAAACAATGCCGGAAACAGCACCCAAAAATAACTGTATCCAGAAGCTAACTCGACTGAACAAGCGAAAAGTTGCGACGAATTCGGTGTTCGTCAGCGGTTGCGACAAGGATTCTGGTTGATTCACTTGATTCATTATATACACCTTATTGCTGAATTGATAGTCAAAACAAACGAGGCAAGAAAGAGATTCTGCTTGTCTTCCTGGCGCAAGCGACCACTTTGTGGTTAGCTATTAGACTTCTCCTGAAAACTCTGTTTAGCAGAGGCAGGATGCCTGATGTTTGAGAACTGATTTGGGCAATTTCCCGTAAATAAAAGGTTGAACTCAACACAGCCACTACCGTTGTGGTTGATTCCATTTTCCTAATATCCTCCAGGTTCTGAACCATCAACTTCTTGCGACAATGGCAATTTAGAATCTTAAAAATAGACTTAGGTAAAAGGTCTATTGTCCCTGTTCAACATCGAAAAATGTTGCTTGTATCTCCATTTAATCTAACTAGCTAAACTTTGCCATCTGTCTAATGCCATAAAAAAATATCCACCTGATGGAAGATGATTGAGGAAACACTTATGATACTGCTTTGAGTTAAGTGCGATCGCTCGGACGGTTGGCGATAGATGCTTGATTCCCAACTGCCGCACGGGGGCGCATCCATTCTTACAACGTCTTGAAGGCAATTTTCTCACAGCTATCATTATGAAAAAGCGGGTATCTTTGCTTCCCGCTTACACCTTAGCTCTCTTGACAGAATTTAGATTTTTATTTGATTTTTTGGGAGCTTTTTAGCTCTGTCAATTCTAATTGTTATTCAACTTGGGTTAAAGAAGTTTTAATCAAAGATATACTAGATTGCTGGCAGACGGGTGCATCAGTGAAGGTATCTTCTGTTAGCCCATAAAGCTATATTTGTCAAGCCAAAAAAAGGTGAAACTTATCAATTAATCAACCGCTGACACTCCCGCTCAAGACAGATAAGTTTTTTTTTAAAATAAGCTAATCTTTAAGTAATAAATAATAACATAGATTATTTGTTTAAGAACTCTGTTAACTGGAAAGGAATGCACCATTGCTTGTGGCAGCAGTCTTTAACAACTAAATTGTCAAAAAATATGAAACGGCGCAACTCACCCACCGACAGCATTGAACAGTCAATTCGACGGACAGCTTCTCATCCCTGGTTTGAGCGACTGGCAAGATTGGGATATGCTTCCAAAGGCTTAGTTTACTTTATTGTCGGTTTTCTAGCAGCACAAGCAGTCTTTAGTACGGGCGGCGGCAGAACAACCGATACTAGCGGTGCATTATCAGAAATTGTTAACCAACCGTTCGGTAAATTTCTGCTATTTCTTGTAACGATTGGCATTATTGGTTATTTCCTTTGGCGTATGGTTCAGACAATTCTCGACCCAGAACACCAAGGACAAAACATGGATGCCAAGCGAATTGCCCAACGCATTGGCTACGCCTTCAGTGCTTTAGCTTACGCAGGTTTGGCTTTAACGGCTGTAAAACTGATAATGGGTTCGGGCGGTGGTAAAAAGGATACAACCGAAGATTTGACAGCTCAACTTTTAGCGCAACCATTTGGACAGTGGCTGGTAGGATTGGTGGGATCAATTGTTATTGGTGTAGGTTTTTCTTATTTCTACCAAGCATATAAAGCAAAATTTCGCCGCCATTTCAAGCTAGATGAAATGAGCCAAAAAGAGCTAACTTGGGCGACACGGTTGGGTCGATTTGGAATTGCTGCCCGCGGGATTGTTTTCGTGATAATCGGTCTTTTCTTTATTCAAGCAGCAAGGCTATCAGATGCCAGTCAAGCGAAGGGATTGGGCGAGGTGTTAGCAATTCTGGCACAACAGCCTTTTAGTCCAGTGATTTTGGGTCTAGTACCTTTGGGTTTAATTGCCTATGGCATCTACTCGGTAATTGAAGCTCGCTATCGGAAAATTTTGCGATCGTAAGCTGGCCCGTTATACAGAGAGTTATGAATTTTGAGTACAACAATTTTTGTGAATTACAGTCCTGGACGCACGCACACTATAGTGTGCCGAAAAAGGTGATGGCGTTGAACCCTAGCCCGCGATCGCGTTTTTTCTGGGACAAGCACAGGTTTCATGCAGTCCCAACCGTTGCGGAAGACGACCTCTAGAATTTGTCCTTTGCCAGAAGTGTTTTGAACTAGGCTAAACAAGCGCCCTCCGGGTCGATCGGGTTTAAGGGCTATACAACTACTAGCATAGGGCTGTTAACCGAGCTGATCAGTGTCTTGAGGAATAACTTGGGCGAAAGAGTGCGATTCTCTACGGGATAGCTTCGCACGCGCGTATTTTGGGATGTAGGGGCGATCGGTTTTTGGCTTTGGTATTACTCCTCATCGTAATTAATATACATTTAAAGCAGACATAATATTTTTATGATTAAATTTATTGCCGCCATCAATTAATTATCTAAGTAAAATAAATATTCATATTTAAGAAGCGGTCAAAAATGAGTCGAGTTGATGTAACCTTTACAACTCCTGACTGGATTAATCAAGGTTGAGAAAGTGAGAATTATGTACGATTTGGCGGTGTGCTTCGGGATGCACAGAAGCAGCAGCCTGAAATAGTTGCTATGTTGCGTGAACTAAACCCTAATCTTTCTCAAGCATCAACCCTACTCTCTCAGTGTGGTTCAGTTGCCAGTATCCTCAATTTAGCTGTCTCACGTATAGGATTGAGTTGCGTGCTACAGCGGTTACAAGAAATTGAACAACGCTTGAAGCGAATTGAGCATAAAATAGACCTGAGTTTTGATGCTGATTTCCGCGAGGCTCGCAAATTTGCACAAAATGCCTTTACAATGAAAAATCACGATCGCCTTAGAGCGTTTGCAATCCAGGCTGCTTCGCGGTTGAACAAAGCTCAAGAGAATTACAAAGATTACACTCTTACAGCATTTGATAATCAGATACAGGTTGCTGCTGAATATCTTTCTTCTTTGTTTTTAGCTTGTGTAGTTGAAATCCTTTGCTACTTAAACTTAGAAGAAATCGAAGTAGCCCGCGATTGTCTACAGAACAGAAGGGAAAAAATATTTTGCATCCCTAGTTGTAAAATATCTTGAAAAGCTGTTGCCCTATGTCGATTCCGCAGAGTGGAATAAGTTTATTGAGAAACAGCCTAAAGTATTTTTACCAGAAAGCGACTGGCGATTAAATAAAATCTCAATCAAGTGGGAACAATTGCGATCTCCCATTTAGGCAGGATGGAGGAGCGAGGTCATAAGCGGAGGTACTTTTCTAGTTCCTGAGATAGAACGTTAATCCCTTTTTCATAGGTCGTTTCTAGCAAATGTACAATTGGTTTGAGTCCCTTCCACGTCATATTTACAGCCAAGTTGAATGCTTGCGTCTTCCCGTTAACTTTGGGGCCGGATCGAGAAATGTCGCGAATGATTCCATCACTGAGCATCTTCTGGCTTTTTTGTGAGCTTTAGAGGAGAGGCAATGCAATTATTGGCGATTGCCTCTCCTCTATTAGGCTTGGGACTTTATTTTGTCCCAAGTCCCTAACTGTTAACCGTTCCTAAAGAAGCATTAATCAATCAGTTGCGGCGTAGGAACTTGTGCATTAATCTGGGCCTGAGAAAACGAGGGCAGGGCCCAAGTTGTCTCACCCGCTTTAAAAACTTTAGCAGGGGCAACATTCAATTGAATACCACCCGTTGCTGCATTCGTTGTAGCAACTAGCTGCGTACCATCTACAACCTTAACAGCAACCGGTTCAGCCAAAGAAAGTGGCTGAGCCGCCGGGCCTAAAGTAGCTTGAGTTCCTGCTGGCAAGTAAATACCATCGCAATCCCAATCATCATCTGTAATCGTACCAGCTCCCAGGAAATAAAGTTGCGTCGGCGATTTTTTCGGCAAATTCGCATAAACTGCCAGCGTTTGCCCGGTTTCATTACGACACTGAGCCCGCTTTTTAGCAGTTTCGATCACGTACTTCTGCATTTGCAATTCTGCCAACCGTTGTTGGTACTGTTCAGGCGTATAACCCGCAGTGGAAGGATCGCTCTGAGCTGACAAAAGTTGATTCAATTCCTGTGTCACTTCCGCATAGTCAGCCCCCTTTGTGAAATCCTTGCCGGCCCAAGAAGGCTGAGCTACAGCTAAGTTTACGAAAAGCACTAAAGCCACCAGAATTACTTTGAAAAGCTTCATCATTTTTGTTCTCCTTTGTGTAATAAATCAGAGTTTGTTCTTGGAAAACCCCTCCACTTTGCTGAAGTTATAAAATATTTTCCAACTTCAGCAAAGTGGAGGAAACTTGAACCCTAGCTTGCCTAAATTTTTTCGACTTTAGGTGCAGTCTCTAACGATTGGTAACTGTCTTTAAGCAATATCAGCAGCCACAAGCAACTGATAGCTAAAGTAACTACCGTTAAACTGCGATTCTCTAGAGTATGGCTATCGAGCAGGATCAGCGTACCCAGACCCATTAGAACGAAGGGAACAAGGGAATTGCCGTAGCGGACAAGTAGGGTTGCGATCGCGCTCGTGCGAGTTAGTTGATAGGCTACATAACACCAGACACCCACTAGCAAGAAAAAGACGCTCAGAATCACTAGCAGGCTATCCCAAGTGCAGTTGGCAAACAACGGGACATAAATCCCCACATTATCACCTCCATTAGCAAATGTCACCGCAGCTACGCTATAAGTTTGTGGCGATAAAAGACTAGCAAAAATAGGGAATTGAGGTGAATCTGTAGCTGTATTTTTATCATCTGCCTCTGTATCTCGATTTAGCAGGCGGCTGACTCCAATGGCAATTGGTACTAACCCCAACATCCCCACCCAAGGGCGCGGCACCATCATACAGCCAAAGAAGCTAGGAAGACTAAGCAGCACCAGTGCTGCGAACCCAACATATTGTCCTGTAACAATGTGTTGGCGTCGAAAAACAGCATTGACTTGGGAGAAAAACAGCAGCAAGATGACAATATCATCTAAATTTGTGGCGGTGAAAGCTGTAAGACCTGTGGAAATAGCGGTAATGAATGGGTTCATATCTAACTGCCTAGATTGTGATGGTAGTATGGCTGGAATAGTGCCGGAGATTCATTGATGTTGAGGTGTGTTTTTTGTAAAAAATGTTACTGAACAGATTGGCTAGAATGACGATATAACTAACTGAGTAATAACGTCGATTGTCACAGTTTGAAATAGGTTGACGCAGATACCGAATGTGTTGATGGCTTTTGATTGGGAAGTAAAATTGGCATCTCTTCCGCATATTTAGATGAGTCAAATTTCGAGTTAAATACTTGGGGAAGTAGTATGGAAACCTCAGGCTTCTGCTTGCGATCTGCAGCAGACGGCTTAGCTGCTTCATTAACTTCGGTAATTGCCTTAACGGGGGTTGGCATCACCATCACTTTGATAGGACTGACAGATGGCTGTTGCTGATTGAGCTTTTCCATTAAGTCAGGAATGTGGTGGCTTAATCGATCGATCTTTTCGTGCAGTAGTACCACATCGTGAGCCGCTTTGAGATTAACTTGATGATTGTAGAGATTTTGTTCGCGTTCGACATCCGACTGGCGGTTTTGACTCATTAACACAATCGGTGCAGTGTAAGCAGAGGCAAAAGAGAATACTAAGTTGAGCAGGATGAAGGGCTGCTGATCCCAGTGAGGAAGGCCCGGTGTCAGGTTCGCGCCCACCCACCCGGCGAGGACTACTGTCTGTCCAATCAAAAAGGGCCACGAACCCACTTTCGCTGCTAGGGTATCTGCTAAATGCTGTCCGCGAGTTAATGCTTTTTCCTCTGGTTTTTGAGGGGTAAGCTGTAAAGGAATTTGATGGTTGGCGGGTTTCATTTTTGCATTAACGCTGTTGGATAGAGTGGATTTCATGGCAAACCTCACGGGTGAATGTCTAGTTGAAGCTGACTGGTTAATGTTCGCTGGCGTTTTTCTTTGATGGCTTTACTTTAGTCAACCTCCACTCATAAGAGCAAATGTTCTTTTTTATCAAATCAATCACTTCAATTTATAGACTTGTTGGGGAATAGGAGAGAAGAGGAAGAACGAGACAGGGTGAAGGGAATGCTCAACATGGAACGTACACGCTCACCTTGACCGATTCCTGCAGGCGATGACCGGATTAAACCAGAAAGCCTTTGATGCCCTCTTGCGGCGTCTTGAACGCGGTGTATGAGCCGGCGCTTGTTCCAGCAACTCCGTCAGCGTGCCAGGGGAGGTGGACGTAAAGCGCGTTTACGCAGTTGGAGACTTGGGAAAAAATAAAGTCCCAGGCAGAATCTGAAGAGAGGCAATGCAACCATTGACGATTGCAAAGCTTAGAAAAAAGCCAGAAGATGCTGAGTGATGCAATCATTCGCGACATTCCTCGATGCAGCCCAAAATTTAACGGGAAGTCGCAAACGAGATTTGATGGCGAAAGTCGCCCCAGACTACTTGCGAGGGCGATCCAGTCCAGCCGAGTTGATTTATAAAGTTGTATTTTTTTCAAAATTAGGATTAGGAGGTTTTTCCAATGAAATGGCTAGTTTTACTAGATGTTAAAAAGTCGGATTTTGACAATTTGTCGGACTTGCTGCGTTCATCAGATGAGTTTAGCTTAATGGCAGAGAATGATGAATATTACCTAACCTCTTCGCGCTGGGAATCACTAACGAATCACTCTGCTGTACATTCGGAAGCTACTAAACCTCTTCAAGATATAAGTGCTGTTGCAATGATTTATTTTCCAGGTTTTCCACTTCTTAAGCCTGATATCATCTGCGAAGTTGACGAAGAAGGTAAGCGTCATAGGCGGTTTGCGCTTTCAGCCACAATTAACGTGGGTTCAAGTTGTTCTGTTTCTATCCAACTAGAAGGCGGTCAAGATATAATCCCTAAATTAGAGTTTGAATCCTGGAGGAAGCTGGCAGAAGAAGACGAGATAGTTAAAAATGTTTTTAGACAATTTAGGGACTTTGAACATAACTGGATTAATCTTTACAAAGTTTATGAAATTGTCGAAAAAGATGCTGGTAAAAAAAAGATTGAACAGTGGATTATTAAAGATAAGATTAGGCAATTCAAGCATACTGCTAATAGTCAAAGCGCAATTGGTGATGATGCACGGCACGGTGTCGATCAGAACCAGAACGCTCCACCCAAAGAACCTATGTCACTATCAGAAGCAGATGCTTTAATTAGGAATCTGGTCAAACAATGGCTTCAGTGGAAGTGCGAACAACAAAAGTAGAATAGTAAAGAACGACACAGATTAAGAAACGAACGAAAGTCTGGATAAAGAGTGATTAATTTTTTGTGGATTCGCCTGCCCAATCTGTGCCGTACTTACATCACAACAAATCTTTCAATTTATCATCTTCTCCTAACACCTTGATTACCTGTTTAATTTCCTGCGTCCTATCTTTTTTCACAATTAAAGTTACGTTGCCATCTCTGACAACTACCACATCTTCTAAACCAATGGTGACAATTACTTCATTCTCATCCGCTGCATATAAGATGCCGCCTTTGGTGTCAATTCCGACGTGTTTTGCTAACTCGACATTCGGTTTGTCTCCTTGCAGCAAACGGCCGATCGCATTCCAATCTCCCAAATCGTCCCAGCTAAAACCTACGGGCAGAACACAGGCTTTTTGCGTCTTCTCCATCAGCGCGTAATCGATGCTAATTTTGGGTAATTCCGAGTACGCCTGCGCGCCTTTTGCTTCCAAAGCTGCCATCATTTGCGGTACATGATTTCGCAATTCTGTCAAGACTGTTCCGACTCGAAAGACAAAAATTCCGCCGTTCCAACTAAACTTGCCGCTGGCTACAAATTCTTCAGCAGTTGTACGATCGGGCTTTTCGGTAAATCTCGCCACCCGATAAGCCGGAAAACCCCCAAAACTGCCGATTTCCTCGCCTTGTTCGATGTAGCCGTAGCCGGTGGAAGCATAACTCGGCTTGACTCCCAAAGTGGCGATCGCACTTTCCTTTCTCGCCAACTGGGCCGCCGCCTCCAAAGTCTTGACAAACTCCTCCGGTTCCCCAATCCAGTGATCTGCAGGGAAAAACCCGACAACTGCATCTTCACCGTAACGCTTCGCAGTTTCTATAGCAGTCCAGGCCACTGCGGGTGCAGTATCCCGGCCCTCGGGTTCCGCCAGCAAATTCTCAGGAGGTAGCAGCGGTAACTGTTCGCGGACTCCCGCAGCCAACATTTCGGACGTTACCACCCACAAATCCTCCCAACCGTTACCTAATGTTAAAAGTCGATCGGCTGTAGCTTGCAGCAAACTCTTGCCGCTACCGTCGAGACTCAAAAACTGTTTGGGGCGCTGCTTGCGGCTGAGAGGCCAGAAGCGTTCGCCTTTTCCGCCGGCGAGAATCACGGGTATTAAGGTTTTGGTCATGGTTTGAAGTTTAAGGGTTCTGATCTATTTTGCCTGACGGCTTATAATTATTCAGAGAATTGTGGCTGTCTGCGGGTTTTGGGGGCGATCGAACTACATTTTTTGCCTAGTTTCCGTGAATGGGTAGCTGTAAAAATCGGGGTATGAAATTTTTCGACTGGAACCCATGTGCAGCAACAGTTTGAGGCTCACCCTCTGAAAAAACGATTCACGGAAAGTCTGAAAGCTTTACAGGATAACGCTTTGGAGTGAGGATGAAAATTTGGGTATTGACAAGGCAAAGGCTGGAATGGTACTTTTGTTTTAGATTCACGGAATTGAACCTTGAAAACCAAATACAGTAAGGCTTCTGGAACGGGCGGCCGCAATCAAACTAAAACCCTATTAGGGATTGAAACGTTGGCGGGATTGGAGCTAAAATACTGGGTAAAGCCGCAATCAAACTAAAACCCTATTAGGGATTGAAACCCGTTGTTGAATGCTGACATAATTTATGTAACACTTGAGCCGCAATCAAACTAAAACCCTATTAGGGATTGAAACTTATAGAGCGGAGAACTTGGAGCTCAGTCACAGGAGCCGCAATCAAACTAAAACCCTATTAGGGATTGAAACCATCTTTTTTCTAATAGGAGGGTTGGGAACAGGGCCGCAATCAAACTAAAACCCTATTAGGGATTGAAACCTTGGCTGGCATTTTGCTCATAAAATTCCAGCTCCTGCCGCAATCAAACTAAAACCCTATTAGGGATTGAAACATTACAAATCTGATGACGGCTTGGCTCAGCATCAGCCGCAATCAAACTAAAACCCTATTAGGGATTGAAACCGAACACGGCAGGCGCACAATTGATTAAATTTGGAGGTGTGCCGCAATCAAACTAAAACCCTATTAGGGATTGAAACGCGATCGCCCGGAGCATTGAGTGGAACTGCGGGCCGCAATCAAACTAAAACCCTATTAGGGATTGAAACCGATCGGGCAAATTCTCTGGCCCATTTCGCGCTGGATTGAGCCGCAATCAAACTAAAACCCTATTAGGGATTGAAACTGAAGGTTTTGTAATCGGTGTTGAGGGCCTCTCGTAAAAGCCGCAATCAAACTAAAACCCTATTAGGGATTGAAACTCTGATAAAATATGAGCAGAAAAATTAGACGACAGGAGAGGCCGCAATCAAACTAAAACCCTATTAGGGATTGAAACTTTAACTACTTCGCTGTAAGAGGCTTGCCAATTCACATAGTGAAGGTAAGCCGCAATCAAACTAAAACCCTATTAGGGATTGAAACCAGTTTGGAGAATTACTCACTCTTACTTGGAACGATATCTCTGGCCGCAATCAAACTAAAACCCTATTAGGGATTGAAACTTTAGGCAATAGCCTGAAGCCACAAACTTACAACGTCCGGCTCGCCGCAATCAAACTAAAACCCTATTAGGGATTGAAACTTCTCGATTTGAGAGGATGCTTTTTTATGGGCTTACTTGCCGCAATCAAACTAAAACCCTATTAGGGATTGAAACGATCGATAATCCGAATCAATCTCAGAAGCAAACCACGCCGCAATCAAACTAAAACCCTATTAGGGATTGAAACTTACTCATTTACACTCTCGCCCACTCCCACAGAGCCCACACATAGGCCGCAATCAAACTAAAACCCTATTAGGGATTGAAACTTGGTGCTGGCATAGGTAGCACTAAAGGCAAATTGGGAGTAAGCCGCAATCAAACTAAAACCCTATTAGGGATTGAAACTTTTCGCTGTTGTAGTAATGCAGTAAGTAAATGCCGCAATCAAACTAAAACCCTATTAGGGATTGAAACGATACTTGTAGTGTTGGCGGACGATTCAGTATCCGCAGTTACTGCGCCGCAATCAAACTAAAACCCTATTAGGGATTGAAACACTTGGTACTTTCCTATCCGAGACACTTCGTGTGTCCCAAGTTCAAGCCGCAATCAAACTAAAACCCTATTAGGGATTGAAACTATAACCTTGCTAATTCTAATTGATATTGACTAATCCTTATAGCCGCAATCAAACTAAAACCCTATTAGGGATTGAAACTTTAGGAATGAGAGAAAGCCACTTTACCGCAGATAAGCCGCAATCAAACTAAAACCCTATTAGGGATTGAAACTAAGTAAAAAGACTTTCTGTAGCTGTCAAATTGCCGCAATCAAACTAAAACCCTATTAGGGATTGAAACTGACTCGGCTAATACATACCACTCCCACTTAGACTCAGGATATGCCGCAATCAAACTAAAACCCTATTAGGGATTGAAACAAAGCGTCGTGCATCTCTCTTAAATGAGTCATGATATGCCGCAATCAAACTAAAACCCTATTAGGGATTGAAACATTGCTCGCTACCCTTGGAAAGATGAACTATCTTGCAAAAGCCGCAATCAAACTAAAACCCTATTAGGGATTGAAACCTAGATATCTTTTAGTAGAATACTCTATCTACAGCAACCGCCGCAATCAAACTAAAACCCTATTAGGGATTGAAACTTTTATTTGAATTTGAGGAGTTCTTCTCAAGGTGCCGCAATCAAACTAAAACCCTATTAGGGATTGAAACATGTTGCCGGGAAAGTTGTGCGAGCTGGCGAAACAAGCCGCAATCAAACTAAAACCCTATTAGGGATTGAAACAGTGATTTTTGTTAGTTGACCGTCGCGAGCGGTTTTGGCCGCAATCAAACTAAAACCCTATTAGGGATTGAAACGAAACCGTATCTTCTTGCCGGTACCTGTACGCTCTTTCAGCCGCAATCAAACTAAAACCCTATTAGGGATTGAAACCTTCCCTTCAGCATTTTTGCCTGTGCGGACGGCGCCGCAATCAAACTAAAACCCTATTAGGGATTGAAACGCCGGACTTGAAGCTGATATAGGAGGCTCTCGCGGTACGCCGCCGCGCCGGCCGCAATCAAACTAAAACCCTATTAGGGATTGAAACATCAAGTTGATGACAGTTGATGACAGTTGATGACAGTCCAGGCCGCAATCAAACTAAAACCCTATTAGGGATTGAAACTACCTGCTTAAGGCTCACACCCTTTGGACAATTTGCCGCAATCAAACTAAAACCCTATTAGGGATTGAAACTTTCGCCTCAACTTCTAATTGAGCTATGTCTTCCTGATGCCGCAATCAAACTAAAACCCTATTAGGGATTGAAACATCATCTAATGCCAACTCTTCCTCTACCGCTGCAGGCCGCAATCAAACTAAAACCCTATTAGGGATTGAAACTCAAGGGCTGAGATTTCCTGAATCCGATCCGCTGCGCCGCAATCAAACTAAAACCCTATTAGGGATTGAAACCTATCTCAAAAAAATACAGCCGCCGTCAAAAATGGGCCGCAATCAAACTAAAACCCTATTAGGGATTGAAACCAGTCCTGCTTTCAAGTGAATTCCGCACAAAACTTGCGCCGCAATCAAACTAAAACCCTATTAGGGATTGAAACTACTTTAGTGGCCGCTGGTAAACTGTCAGTATTCTCTGCCGCAATCAAACTAAAACCCTATTAGGGATTGAAACCCGAAATCTACATACGTGCTGCAACTACTCGCCAGCGCCGCAATCAAACTAAAACCCTATTAGGGATTGAAACTTAACAATAGTCGGCCCACCTTTCCCTAATTCAAAAGCCGCAATCAAACTAAAACCCTATTAGGGATTGAAACGTCAGGAGCAAACTCTAAAAGGATTTTAACTCGAACTTTAGCCGCAATCAAACTAAAACCCTATTAGGGATTGAAACCCAGTTAAAGTTGTAAAGGAACTGGACACCGCCAACTATGCCGCAATCAAACTAAAACCCTATTAGGGATTGAAACTTTTGTGCGGTCGGCTGCTGTTGTGGGCGAGTTGTGGGCCGCAATCAAACTAAAACCCTATTAGGGATTGAAACTAAAGTTTCTTCTGCTTGTCGCAAATACTCTAATAAGCCGCAATCAAACTAAAACCCTATTAGGGATTGAAACCTAGTTTGCCTTTGTCGGAAGAAACATTGACTCCAAATCCTCCAAGCCGCAATCAAACTAAAACCCTATTAGGGATTGAAACTTTCTGTAGGAGCCTACACGATTAAACTTTCTCCGCCGCAATCAAACTAAAACCCTATTAGGGATTGAAACACTGGATTGATAATCGTAAAAGCTGGGGGTGTAAGGCCGCAATCAAACTAAAACCCTATTAGGGATTGAAACAATGCCAAGCTGCGGATCAAAACCGCAACCCCGACGCCGCAATCAAACTAAAACCCTATTAGGGATTGAAACGCGATCGCACTTTTGCATCTTCGATTGCCTGGTGCCGCAATCAAACTAAAACCCTATTAGGGATTGAAACTTATGGTCGGACAGTAGTTGGCTCTACGACACGCAAGCCGCAATCAAACTAAAACCCTATTAGGGATTGAAACTTCGCTTCTATCTCTTGAAGCTTGGTCGTCAAAGCCGCAATCAAACTAAAACCCTATTAGGGATTGAAACCATTTAACGATTGTCGATTTCGATCGCTTAATATCATGCCGCAATCAAACTAAAACCCTATTAGGGATTGAAACTTTAGAATTTCCTAAGTATGTTTGCGCTTACTTTGTTGCCGCAATCAAACTAAAACCCTATTAGGGATTGAAACGAAAAAATCGTCATCAGCAGTGCAGCCGTATTTACGCCGCAATCAAACTAAAACCCTATTAGGGATTGAAACCAAAGCTTGGAGACGGGGAGATACTAAAATTGACGCCATAAGCCGCAATCAAACTAAAACCCTATTAGGGATTGAAACTGTGAAGCACATAGGATGGGCAGCCTTTGTCCGTGCCGCAATCAAACTAAAACCCTATTAGGGATTGAAACGGATTTCTCCAGTTAGTCCACCGCGCAACTTTTGACGCCGCAATCAAACTAAAACCCTATTAGGGATTGAAACCCAGTCGCTGAACCACAAAACCCCGGAACACTAGGGCCGCAATCAAACTAAAACCCTATTAGGGATTGAAACTTCAAACCCCCCGGACTCATAGACGTGTTCCCAATGCCGCAATCAAACTAAAACCCTATTAGGGATTGAAACACTCTCGGCTTTTTCGGCGCGTTCTTCTTTCGGGGCCGCAATCAAACTAAAACCCTATTAGGGATTGAAACTTCGTACACCAGTGCGATCAGCAAGCTCCATCACCACTTGGCCGCAATCAAACTAAAACCCTATTAGGGATTGAAACTTACGATCGCTAGCTTGGTATTCTTCTAGTACGTACTGCCGCAATCAAACTAAAACCCTATTAGGGATTGAAACTACCAGTCGCTTCCTTGTGGGCGACTGCCATCGCTGGCCGCAATCAAACTAAAACCCTATTAGGGATTGAAACTTCCTAAGGATTCACCAATACGAATACAAGCTGCGCCGCAATCAAACTAAAACCCTATTAGGGATTGAAACTAGGCGGTTCGCTACCGCCATAATCCATGCAAACTATCGCCGCAATCAAACTAAAACCCTATTAGGGATTGAAACACCCGTCTTTGTCGATGCTGCGAGCCACGCTGGCGCGGCTGAGCCGCAATCAAACTAAAACCCTATTAGGGATTGAAACGTGCCGCCAAGCGGTAGCCTGTTTTAGTAGTTGTACCTGCCGCAATCAAACTAAAACCCTATTAGGGATTGAAACATTCAACCGCAAAACGTACCAGCACCTCAAAAAGCCGCAATCAAACTAAAACCCTATTAGGGATTGAAACCAGATGTTTATTACTTCAAGGTACTGTGCGAACCATAGCCGCAATCAAACTAAAACCCTATTAGGGATTGAAACTGGATCGTGCTGTTATTCTTGAGCGGCTCGACGAGCGAATGCCGCAATCAAACTAAAACCCTATTAGGGATTGAAACACAGAATTGGCAGTCGAGCCAGTTGTGACAAAATGCCGCAATCAAACTAAAACCCTATTAGGGATTGAAACAAGAGTACCTGGCTGATTTGAGTCTCGGCACCGAGTGCAAGCCGCAATCAAACTAAAACCCTATTAGGGATTGAAACAGGAGAGAGCTGAGAAGTATCTGCAAAACCTTTGTTGAGCCGCAATCAAACTAAAACCCTATTAGGGATTGAAACTTTTCGTGCTGGTCGCGATCGCCAGCTTTTTTCAGTCGGAGCTTGCGCCGCAATCAAACTAAAACCCTATTAGGGATTGAAACGAGCGCACAGCGTATGTAGTTGATAGCGCGGTGCAAATCAAAGCCGCAATCAAACTAAAACCCTATTAGGGATTGAAACAAAAGATTACTGGGGAAACAGTCAAGCGATTCATTGCCGCAAGCCGCAATCAAACTAAAACCCTATTAGGGATTGAAACATATCTGCCCAATCTGGACTATTTGGTTTTGCATAATGCCGCAATCAAACTAAAACCCTATTAGGGATTGAAACGAGCGCGCCGTCGAGTTGAGCAAATCTCGCATTCTGCGGTTGGTGCCGCAATCAAACTAAAACCCTATTAGGGATTGAAACTTACTTGCTGTAAGAAAAGTAGGGGAGAATCTTTAGCCGCAATCAAACTAAAACCCTATTAGGGATTGAAACCACAGTCCCGGTGAGCCAAATCTCCAGATAGAGGCCGCAATCAAACTAAAACCCTATTAGGGATTGAAACGCAACTCGTAATTTGTGCGGGCCCAGCAAAACCTGGCCGCAATTAAACTAAAATTAACCTCAACCACTATTAGGGATTTTTTGTCACCCGATCGATCCAACTTGCATAAAATGATACCCGCGTGTCGCCGGAAATTTCCCCAAAACTGCCATTATCGTCAATTTTATCAATATCGCTGATGTTTGTTTTGAAAAATCCTCGATCGCTATAACCCCAAGAACTAATCCCCGCAATCTTCCCGCCAACAAACGAAGGCCCGCCCGAATCTCCGCTAGCCGTAGCTATCTCATTTTTTCCCAAACCGCGATCGCGCAACCTCGGAAAATGCCTCCCCAAAGCATCGTGTTCGCTAGTTCCCGCGTCAAAATCAAAGATTAATTGACTGCCCAAAACCAATTGCGACATATCTGATTCTGTAGCATCTTTCAAAACATCAATTAAAGCATCATAGCAATTCTGTCCTCTATATCTTTTCGCGTCTGAATTAGAATTTTCATCTTGTCCCTTTGCACCTAAACCAATATATCCGTATCCAACTTTTGTCAATACTTTCCCCACTTCATTTTTCTTTCTATTTATCTCGTACTGTTCGATACTTGGCGGCGCGATCCTTTTCAGCTTCAAAATAGCAATATCGTTGCCAACCTCGGATTCGTAACCAGTCCAGCCCGGATGGATATAATATTTGCTAACGGGGATGCTAACTTCACCGCTAGGCAATTTAAAAATTGCTTTAATTGCCGTTTCAGCAGGAACCTTAACTCCGCCTTCGTTCAGACAGTGGGCCGCCGTGAGAACGTACAACCCTCCCCTTAGCAGCGAACCAGTACAGAAAGCCCCATCAAGATAGGCGACGCCTGTATATTGATTTAAAGCTAGAGGTTTGCGGGAACTGCTGTCAGGAAAAGCGCTAATTATCGATCGCCCAACTTCGGCAGTTTTTAAAACAAAAAATACCGTCACAACCGCGATTAATAAGATTTTGATTTCCGACTTCATTTTTAATACAGAATTGGTTTGATAGCTGTTCGAGACCTGACTTGTGCAAGAAGTCGGGCCTCGGAAGTATTTCGTTTATGGAAATTAGCTTAGATCCTTTCCGGTTGCATCGGAATAATAAAATCGAGCCAACAGTTAACACTCAACCATTCTGTTTTTCGACGCCGATTCAACAGTCAACAGTCAACAATAATTCCGGTGCAACCGGAATTGATTTTACTTATTGCCACATTTTACTTCGATAATTCGACGTTAAGTTCGTTCACGACGCGGCGTTTGAGCGGAATTGATTTTTCTCTAGGCAGCAAGTCAAATACTTTCCGAAAGGCATCGTCTACCTGTTCAAACGGTATTTGTCCTTTCTTATTAAAAACTACTTTTCCCGATTGGTCTAGGATGACAGTTTGAGGTACAAAACCTTCGTAATAATGGCTTGGTTCCGTGATTTTTGGTGACGGTTCCGGAGGCAAAGAGTCAATTGTTACGGGGATAAAATCTGCTTCGCGGCCGTAAAATTCCTGGAGTTGAGAGACGACGATCGCGTATTGCTTGGAGTCGCTGCTGTCATCAGTGTAAAAAACTAACAGTACGGGTTTATGGCGTTTGAAAGAATCTGCAATCTTGACTTTAGGAGGAACTAGGGAACCGTTGCCGGCGTAGAGGGCAAATATTGTACCGTCAAAGCGATCGTCTGTGAGAGTTGCCAAGGCAGGCGCAGTGCCGCTTAGCAGTATGAAGCTAAGTGCGATCGCCACTGTTACAAGACTGGCTGACAAGATTCGCCTCAGCCAGCGGATGCCAGAAGCAGCAGTAACAATTGAATTTTTGTTCTCAGGAAATATCATAGGTTGTGGGCAGTTGCTGTAACAAAAGCGAAATCAGATGCAAAAACTTTCCTAAGTTTATCAGCAAAATGTAGGCAAATGTTGTTGAGTAGGTTAAAGTAGTTTCGGCTCGACGATCGTAAATTGCTGATATTGGCGATCGACAAGGGTATTCTACAGGCAGAAGATCGCTATTTGCGATGGCTTTTCAGGGGCGGACTGGAACTGTCCGCGCCACAGTAAAATTTATTTGTGGTGGGATGGGCTTCTAGCTTCCCAGAAGGGTGCAAGATATTAAATTCAACTGATTACTAGAAACTGACAACTGGGAATTTACAACTAATGATAGCTTTGCTTGACGCACTCCTCGCCCAAACGCCGGCTGCTGATGTTTCCGGACCGGCTCAAATCAATCTGGTGCAGGCGATTGTTTTAGGAATTGTGCAAGGATTAACAGAGTTTTTGCCCATCAGCAGCACCGCTCATTTGAAGGTAGTGCCGATCGCCCTGGGATGGGGAGATCCGGGGGTTGCTTATACTGCTGTTATTCAGTTGGGCAGTATTGTTGCAGTGCTTTGGTATTTCTGGCAAGACTTGACAACTATAACTTTGGGTGCTGTAGATGCAGTGGTGCGGCGCGACTACAAATCGCAAGAGTTTCAAATAGCGCTGGGAATTGTTTTGGGAACAATACCCATACTCTTTTTTGGGCTGCTAATCAAGGCATTGGTTCCAGATTTTGACAAATCGCCGCTCAGGAGTTTGACCAGCATCGCCATTGCTTCGATCGTCATGTCGCTGCTGTTAGCAATAGCAGAAAAAACTGGCAAGCGCAATCGCACTTATGAAAAGTTAACTGTCTCAGACGGCATTTTTATGGGATTAGCTCAAGCAATAGCCTTGATTCCGGGGTGTTCGCGATCGGGTTCCACTCTCACAGCAGGATTGTTCATGGGATTGGAAAGATCCGCCGCCGCGCGGTTTTCTTTTTTATTGGGAATTCCAGCAATTACTCTCGCTGGATTAGTGGAATTGAAGGGTGCTTTGGGAGAAGGAATCGGCGATGCTGGAGTTGCAGCTTTGATAGTGGGAACGATTTCGGCATTTGTGTTTTCTTATTTGTCGATCGCGTGGCTGCTCAAGTTTCTGCAAACTCAAAATACCTGGATATTTGTGTGGTATCGGCTGGCTTTTGGCGTGGCGATTTTAACTGCTCTCGCAGGTGGGGCATTGCGAAATCAGTAGGTTGTTCTAATTACAAGAATTGGCTCTCCGGCGTGTTCCACAAAACAAGAACAGGCTCTCCTGCCTGTTCCACAAAGAGTAAATTTTATTGTGGGACGGGCCGGAGAGTCCGTTCATAAAATGCTTATTAATAGTTAACAAAAAGTTAGATTTTCACTCAAAGCGATCGTCGCCGCGAAGGATGTAAAATGCTCGAAGATAGCGAGCGCCCAAAAGCAGAATGAGCGCTCATTCTGCCTGTTCCGGCTGCTAACATTGGTGCAGCCATGTCCTTATTTATCGCTCCCGGAATTGTGGGAAAAATAGTATCAGAGTTAAAACTGGTTAACCGTTCAGAATCCCAGTGCTAATTATATGGAAAAGTATCGCAAAAAAGCGATTATTTCCCGCAATGCTGGGTTGACAAAAGAGCGTACTCGTGATTGCAAAAACAACTAACATTGTCAGGAGTCCAGTCAAAATTTTGAGTTTCATAAAGACATATTTTTGATACATCCTCTCACAGCCAAGCTAAATTCACAACCCAGAACTTATCCTGATTCTAAAGGCGCTCGACCTTAGCAAACTGCTAAGCTGAAGAGAGAAAACTAACACTGCCATCAATCTCAAAATGCTACTTGTTCCGACGGCTGAACCAATTCCGCTTGTGGCTGATGCAAACGGTGTTATCCGCATTAGCAAAACCCGCCTCACACTAGATACAGTCATTACAGCTTTTCTTGAAGGAGGCACAGCAGAAGAAATCCGGGGACAGTACCCGTCTGTTGAACTTTCCGATATTTATTTTGCGATCGGCTACTACTTGCGACACCAATCCGAAGTTGACCGAAACCATCCAGGATACAAGCCCCCGGATTCATCCGTCCAGAAATAAAAAAGCTGTATCCGAGAAACTTGCCCCCCGAATTTATCTCGCGCAAGTCAATCTAAAATCTAAAATCTAAAATCTAAAATCGCTTGACGCTTATCTGATGGAACGTCAACGTCTTGCCGCAGAAGTTCAGCAGGAAGCAGAAAGGCGTTTTAACCCAGTTGGAATACGCGATCGTCTATTAGCAAGACGCAACCAAAAAGGGTAGTTTTATATGCTGCGATTCTTGGCAGACGAGAACTTTAACAATCAGATTGTCCGAGGTATTCTGCGGCGGAATCCCGACGTTGATATTGTCCGCGTTCAAGATGTGGGGTCGATCGAAGCTGAAGACCCAACCGTCTTAGAATGGGCAGCGCTATAAGGGCGCGTGTTACTAACTCACGATGTAGCAACGATGACCAACTTCGCCTGCGATCGAATGCAAGCAGGTCTTGCAATGCCTGGGTTATTTGAAGTCAGTCGCCGTGTTTCCGCAGGTTTGGCGATCGAGGAAATTTTGCTAATAGCTGAGTGCAGTCTGGAAGGAGAATGGGAAGGGCAAGTGCGATTTTTACCTTTACGCTAACGAGTTTAAGCAAACTATGTCAATACCGAAAAAAGGAACAAGAAAAATAATTGTTGATGGGCAGCCTTTCATCTGGCTAATCCGAAGACAAGCTACTTATACGCAAGAATGCTTCGCTGGCGGAAATCTTCATGTTGCTGTCCAACACGCCCAAAAACCGGGTTCGGTGTTAGTTATCATCACCGATCGACCTCATCCTCAAGGTGGGAGTCAAACTAGCTGTGAATTTATACCGATAAAACCTCCAGATGGATTGCAGCAAGAGCTAAAAGTATGGCAAATTATTTCCACGCAAGAAGTGAAACCAGTAAGACCCTCTGATGTAGCAAAATGGATACGGCAAGCGGTGCGACTCGGATGGCAGCCTCGGCGATCGGGAATCACTTTTAACGTGCAGATTGCAGGAGGACGTGCAGAAAAAATATATGAGAGCGGGGAGTGTCGATCGGCTATGCTGAAGACAGAAAATTCACACCACACTCAAACTCAAAATGCTAGTCGTTCCCAGCAGTTAATATTGATGCAGCACAAAAATATATAAGCTGTGTTGCATCTAGATTGCCTATGGTATTAGAGAGGGAGAGGGGGAGAAGGGGAGAGGGGGAGAGGATTTGACGATTTTTGATCGGGACTCGAAATATACAATTTAAATGCACAACAGCTTATCCTACACCAACCACCACGATTCGGCTTTCGCCGACGAAGCGCGATGTCTACCGAAAAATTAGTTAACTGGCTCGCATCGAGCACCGAATTAGGCATATTATCCCGCGAGATTTTACAGGCGATCGCCGGTGAAATGGAGATGTCAACTTATCCCCCTGGATTTCGAGTGGTAATCGAAGATACACCAGTCACTAATCTCTACATCCTAGAACGAGGACAGGCCGATCGCTACCGCCGCAAACAACCGGGATTAATGTGGGGGAGTAGTTTGTTGCCGGGGGCGATCGTCAATTTATCTGCCCTCCAGCGATCGCAACCTGCCGACAGTCGAATTATAACTCGGACAGAGTGTCAATTTTGGGTAATTAGTGCCGATCGCTGGCGCAATTTGCTAGAAAGATATCCACGCATTACCGAAGCCTACGCTCAACGCTTGGCAGCGAAATTAGAACAGTTAGAAGCAGAAATTGCCTACGAACGCGAGCGTCAAAATGCCCTCCGCAGCTATCTAGTACCCCGGGCAAAACGGGGAGTCATTGGGAACAGCCGTTATGCGGTAAAATTGCGCCAACAAGTTCGGGCTGCATCGAGTGACGGGCGATCGGTTTTAATCTCTGGCGAACCAGGCTTAGAAAAAGATAATTTAGCAGCTTTAATTCATTTTGGGTCCGATCGCCGCAACGAGCCAATTATTCAGATCAAAAGTGCCTTGCTTCAGGCTAATGGAGCGGAATTATTCGGGCGTTTGGGCGGCAAGCCGGGGCTGTTGGAATGGTTGGGAGAAGGTACGTTAATTTTAAATGACGTGCAAGAATTACCCGCTCAATTATGCCCCCAAATTCAGCAATTATTAACCGATGGAACCTATACGCCAGTTGTCAAGGAAGGACAAATACCACCACCGCTGCGTTCTAGCAACGCGCGGATCATTTTAATCTCAGAAATGGTCTTGCCCCAGCTAGATAAGCTGGCGCAACACAAGATTAAAGTACCGTCATTGCGGGTGCGAAAAGCAGATTTAGAGGCACAAGTTAACTATTATCTCAACATCTTTTCCCGCAAAAAGAAATTAGTCAGACCCCAAGTCACACCGGAAGCAATTCGCCGCTTGCAAGCCTACGATTTTCCCGGGAATTTACAGGAATTGCAGGGAATGGTCGATCGCGCTTTAGTTCAAGCACAGGGAAATCAGGTATTGACAGAAGAAGTATTCTGGGCGCAGGCTGCGAAGCAACAAAAATTTCGGCTTAATTTATTGAAGATATATCCCAAATTTCGGCAATTTTTGCGGAGCGATTGGTATCCCGATCGCGTGAATTATTGGTTTACCACTTGGGTATTTGCCGTAGTTGTAATTACCCTATTTGTCGCTCCCCAAGATCGACAGCATAATTTTGCCCTAAATATCTTTTGGGCGTGGTGGTGGCCGTTAATTTTATTATTATTCCCCATCATTGGGCGATTGTGGTGTGCTTTTTGCCCTTTTATGATTTATGGGGAAATCGTCCAAAAACTATCGCTGAAAATTTTCCCGCGCACTCTCAATAAATGGCCGCGCCAACAAGCAGAAAAATGGGGCGGCTGGTTTCTCTTCGGACTATTTACTCTAATATTTCTGTGGGAAGAATTGTGGAATTTAGAAAATACCGCCTATTTATCCAGTTGTTTGTTATTGCTAATTACGGCTGGCGCGGTAATTTTTTCCCTCATCTTCGAGCGGCGATTTTGGTGCCGTTATTTATGCCCGATCGGGGGAATGAATGGATTATTTGCTAAACTCTCAATTATCGAACTTCGCGCCCAACAAGGAACCTGCGGGGCGGAATGCAGCACCTACCAATGTTACAAAGGCGGCCCCGGCTTGGGGGAAGGATTAACTACTAATGGCTGTCCGATTTATTCCCATCCCGCCCAATTAACCGATAATAAAGATTGCGTATTGTGCATGACTTGCTTGAAAGCTTGTCCGCATCGATCGGTAGAATTAAATCTGCGCCCTCCCGGCATCGAATTATGGACTACCCACGTTCCTCACAGTTATGAAGTTGCCCTGTTATTTCTATTGTTGGGCGGTATCTATCTGCATCGCTTGCCGGAGATAAATAGTTTGTTGGGGCTGGGCATCAATTTAGAGGAATTTTTACCTCATTTAGGACTGTCGATCGCAGTGTTAATTATCCCGCCACTGATTCCCTTAGTTGCCTATGCCATCATGCAGGCAATTTATCGATTGGGGCAAGCAGAAACCATGCCATTTACAACCTACAAACCCCTCTCATTTGTTTGCCTTGCTTACGGTTATTTACCCTTAGTCTGGGGCGGTAGTTTGGCTCACTATTGGCGATTGGGTTTGCAGGAAGGCGGGCGAGTGATTCCTGTAACTTTTGCCACTTTCGGACAAATTAGAGACGATTTACCCAGTTTAATCGGCGATCCAGCGGTGATTAGTTTCTTGCAAGGTTTAACTTTGATTGTATCATTATTAGTCACAATATTTGTGACTCAAAAAATTGCCAAGCGGTCGATTAAATCTTTGATTCCACAGCATTTAGCGAGTTTGTGCCTGATGGTGAGTTTGTGGTATGCGATCGTGGGTAGCTAAAAGGGACATTTACCTGTTCCCCGCAGGCGATTAAACATTAACTATCAACTATCAACTTTGTACAGATCGTAAAATCCAATTGGTAGCATCTGGCACGCCATCTTCTTCCATTATCTTCCTTCCTCGATCGACCACCTATAAAGTGTCGAATTTCTTCCAGCCGTTATAACTCGGAGTTTTTGACCGTTGCTTGCCCTAAAAATAAAGCTACAACATCCCAAACCCGTACCGCTACAAGCTTGCAATTCTGGATACCCAGATCGATCGGCACGATCGCGATCGGAGGGCGATAAATAAGAGTCGGAAACTGGTTGCCACCCAGCATTAATTAAAGCTTGTCTCACCTCGGCATAGGGATTATCCTGACGCAACATTGCTAGGGGTTGAGAGAGTTTAATTTTTGCCGGTTTTACCTCCCAATAGACGATCGAGGGTTGTTTTCCTGCGCTATTATTGGTGGTTGTAATGGTTAAAGTTTTCCCATCTGCTGTGACAAACTGAAAATGACACAATCCCCGTGCCGTTTCCGGACAAGCGACCAGTTCTGCAAACCAAAATTTGCTGATAATATATTTCTCAATCGAATTTAAGACTGCAATCCGGCCGGGGGAGTAATAATTGTAAGCAGCTTGCCACCCCGAATCTTGTAAACTTGCCCTAGCTTGGGCATAGGACATATTTTTTGCTAGAGTAGGTAGCTATTGTGCCGAAACAGCAATGCAACTGCAAACGAGCGATTCAATGGATAGGGCGATCGCACCCAAGATCAGGCGATGCCAGCCAAGAGACCTGCGTTTCATTCACTTTTATCAGCTAAAAAATCTACACCTGTTATAGCAAATGTTCGACAGTTAGTTTCCAGATTTGAAAGTAGTTAGCGATATGAACTTTAGTAGTATTGTAGCATTATTCTGTGCGATGACCGTCTTGGCTGCTATTCCCAGCATCAGCGTATTGGCTGTCTCGACTCGATCGGCCGCATTTGGATTTGTTCACGGTGTTTTTACCACCCTAGGGATAGTAGTTGGTGACATCATTTTCATCCTAATAGCCATTTTAGGTTTATCGCTGATTGCGGAAAAGATGGGAAACCTATTTTTTCTCATCAAATACCTCGGCGGGGCTTATCTCATCTGGTTGGGAATAGGTTTGTGCAGGTCAAAATTGCAGGATGTAGAAGCGGCGGAAGTTGTTAAATCCTCTTGGCTGTCCAGTTTTTTAACTGGACTGTTTATTACATTGGGCGACCAAAAAGCAACTCTCTTCTATCTCGGTTTTTTTCCAGCTTTTCTCGATCTTTCCAGAATATCTTATTTTGATACTGCGATCGTCATTGCAATTGCTATAGTATCTGTAGGTGGTGTAAAACTTGGTTACGCACTCGCGGCCGATCGCGCTAGATTGCTAATAAGTTCTAAAATAAGGAAAGGAATCAACATTGCTGCTGGCTGCGTCACGATCGCGGTTGGCCTGTTTTTGATAATAAAAGCATAGATTATGACAACATATTCAATACACAAACAAATATCGATCGACTATGCTGCAAACAGAAAACAAATGTCGCTTCATCCGATCGAGCGAACAGCGAGAGAGTAATTATGAATCAATTCAAGAACGATCGCGAACCAATTTCTTGGTTTGCAGGAGAAGATTTAGAAATGTTAGAAGCAATCCGCCAAGCCCAATTGACCTACTCGGATTTCTTGGGTGCGATCGAAGCAGAAAGCAGGCGCATCTTTCCTGCTTTGGACGAAGCCCTTGTCAAATACGCATTTCCAGCTACTAAAACAGGCGTAAAAGTCGAACATATTTTTATCTCAGATATTGAATTGAGAGGCGATAAATTATGCGGCACGGTTGCCAGCGAACCGCTGTACGCAAATGCAGTCAAAGAAGGCGATTCGATCGAAATCGAACCATCGCGCGTATCGGATTGGCTATATGTTATTGATGGTATGGGAGTCGGCGGTTTTACTTTCAAACTGATATGGGAGCGTTTCTCAGAACAGGAAAAATCAGCCTACCAGAATCAGCCCCCTTTTATATGGCTGAACCTTCGCTAAAATTAGATTCTATATTTGCGATCGCTCTTGCGCGATCGCAACAAGCAGAAAGTCGATCTAAAGTTTTTCACTTACAATCTATTGCCTTCACAAACACCTATTTATTCCGAGCGGAGCGCTTGACAAACAATCTATATTGTGGTAAGATTTTAGGCTAAATTAAGATATAAAATAATTTGGAAACGGCAATTTGTCAAAATTGAAAAAGCAAGCGCGATCGTATGAGCGAATCCTCAATCAAACCAGCCCTAATCACCAAAGTTATCCCCGACAGCATCTGCGCCGAAATGGGATTTGAACCCGGAGACTCAATCGTCGCCGTCAACGGTCAAAAACCCCGCGACTTGATTGACTATCAATTCCTGTGCGCCGATGAATTTCTCGAACTAGAAGTTTTAGACAGTAAAGGCAAAACCCACAAGTTAGAAATCGATAAAGAGTACGACGAAGATTTAGGATTGGAATTTGAAACTGCTCTCTTCGATGGACTAATTCAGTGCAACAACCGCTGCCCTTTTTGCTTTATCGACCAGCAGCCTCCGGGGAAGCGGGAAACTCTCTATCTCAAAGATGATGACTACCGCCTCAGTTTTCTTTACGGTAGCTATCTTACTCTCACCAATCTAAATCAAAAAGAGTGGGATAGAATCGAACAAATGCGGCTTTCTCCTCTCTATGTTTCGGTGCACGCTACTGAACCGGAAGTGCGAATTAGGCTGTTAAAAAATCTCCGCGCTGGGAAGATTATCGAACAAATCAAATGGTTTCAAGAACGCCGCTTGCAAATTCACGCTCAAGTAGTTGTTTGTCCTGGTATTAATGATGGCGAACATTTAGAACGCACTTTGTTAGATTTGGCAAAGTTTCATGCTGGAAATATTCCCGCTGTAGCATCGGTGGCTGTGGTGCCGGTGGGCTTAACTCGCTTTCGCCCTGCCGAAGATGAATTAATTGCAGTAACTGCGGAAAAAGCGCGAGAAGTCATCGAGCAAGTGCAGAAAATTCAAGTGCTTTTAAGTACAGGAAAAGGCGGCCAAAAGGCGAAAAAGCAGAATTCAAAATCGCGCTGTATTTGGCTGGCTGACGAGTGGTTTTTAATAGCTGGTTTAGATTTGCCGTCGGCTGCTGATTACGAAGATTATCCCCAAATTGGTAACGGTGTGGGCTCTATCCGCCAGTTTATCCAGCAGTTTGAAACGGCTTTTGAGAAGCTGCAACCGATGCCAGTTAACCCGCCGCGAAAGTTGGTTTGGGTGGTGGGGAATGCTGTAGAAAAAGCTTTTGAGCCGATCGTACAACAACTAAACCAAATTCCCGGCTTGTCCGTCAACATGGCAGCACTGTGCAGCCGCTACTGGGGACAAACTATCACTGTTACGGGTTTGCTCACCGGGCAAGATTTGCTCGAAGCTTTGCAGGGGCAAGACTTGGGAGATGGCATCCTGCTGCCGTCGGTGATGCTAAAACAGGGGGAACCGCGTTTTCTCGACGACATGACCCTCGAACAGCTCGCCAGCTCGCTGAAAACCCGGATTTTGCCGGTGAGCGGAGTAGAGGAACTAATCTCGGCGGCGATCGGTCTGGCAACTGCTGAAGTTAAATTCTAAATTTTGAATCGAACATTCAAAAGTTAAGATGAGTAGGGTAATTGTGACTTGTAACCGTCGAGTTCAGGCTACAGACTAGAAACTTGAGACCTCAATCTTGCTCTAAAATTGTCTCTAGGATTGCAGAGTAATTAAAAAATTATGCGTGTTTTTCGTCAAATTATCGTAGTCGGAGTGGGCGCTGCAATTACTTTCAGCAACGCCGCACAGAGTGCTTCAGCACAGCCTCCGGCTCAATCTCAGGACAGCTTGGCCCTTAGCAATCAGCTCGAATTAGGGCCGAATGTTCGATCGACCTCGAACACAGCGGCAGAATCAGCATCACAGGCCGAACAGTCGATCGCCCTTAACCCTCAAACCTCCGAGTCTCAGCAGCCAGGGGGAGGAAATATCGCATCAACTCCCCCAACCGGGCCCGAGCAAGCATCAAAGCCTCAACAGGCTGCTCCGGCTTCCCCATCAACTCTGTCTCAGGCCGGTGCAACGCCTCTTAAAGGGTTGCCACCGACAGACCCTCTGCAGCCTTCCCCGAGCCCTCTCAACAATGTTCCTGTGCCGAGTGCCCCGGTACAAATTCTCCGGGGCACTCCCAACGAAAGTTTCCCCCCTGTCCCTCCGAGGGGCATTTTAGACACCAAGCCTCCGGCTTCCCTGGAACCCAACCCGAATCCGCTGCAGTTTCCGACAAACCCCGAGGATGTCAGGATCGAGCAAACCGAGCCAATTACCTTGCAGCAGGCGATCGACCTGGCGCGCCGCAACAGCCAAACTTTGCAAATAGCCGAACTGCAAGTGCAACAAAGCCGATCCGCTTTGCGCGAACAGCAAGCTGCTCTTTATCCAGACCTGAATTTTCAAATGGACGCCAGCCGTTCTGTCAGTGCCGGCGGAGAACTCGGAGTCCGAGCTCAGCAGCGCCGCCTCAACTCTGAGGCTAACCAAAGGGGGGAGCCCGCCCCCCAAGCCGGACAAAATTTAGGCAGCAACAGTCTCAACAGCGCTTTGCAGTTGAGCTACGACGTAGATTTGTTCGGAAGGCGGCGCGCTAACATCCGGGCGGCAGAGGAACAGTTGCGCTTTCGGGAACTGGATGTGGAACGCCAAGCCGAGGAACTCCGCTTCGACACTGCTGAGGCTTACTACAACTTGCAAAACGCGGACGGACAAGTTGCCATCCGCCAAGCTTCGGTCAGAAATGCCCAGCAAAGTTTGCGGGATGCCGAAGCTTTGGAACGGGCCGGGGTGGGAACCCGGTTTGCGGTGTTGCAGGCTCAGGCAAATTTGGCTAACGAAGTGCAGCAACTGTCAGTGGCCCGCCGCGATCAGCGAGTTGCCCAGCGGCGTCTGGCTGAGATTTTGAATATCAGCCAGTCGGCGAACTTGACGGCGGCTGACCCGGTAGAGCAAGCGGGCTCTTGGAGGCTGTCTTTGGAAGAGAGTATCGTGCAGGCTTTTAAGAATCGCCCCGAGTTGGAACAGCAGTTGGTGCAGAGGGATATCAGCAAGCAGCAGAGGCGATCGATTCAGGCGGGGCGTTTGCCTCAACTGAGTGTTGGGGGTAGTTACAACGTGCAGGGACAAGACCCTGACGACCCGAACCCGTTTGCTGCTCGCGGGTGGGCCGATGGTTATTCGATCCGGGCGAGTCTGACTTGGAGTATTTTCGACGGGGGCGCGGCGAACGCCCGGGTGAAACAGCGGGATGCCGATATTGCGATCGCTGAAAGTCGATTCGACCAACTCCGCAATCAGGTGCGCCGGGAAGTAGAACAAGCTTATTTTGGCTTGGAGTCGAGTTTTGAGAATATCGAAACTTCTGAGGCGGGGGTTTTGCAGTCGAGGGAAGCTCTGCGTTTGGCGAGACTGCGGTTTCAAGCTGGCGTGGGTACTCAGACGGATGTGATTCAGGCGGAAACAGATTTGACTAGGGCTGAGAGAAACCGATTGTCGGCAATTGTCACCTACAACCTGGGGCTTTCGTCTCTTCAGCGGGCTGTGAGCAATCTTCCCACGAATAACCTCTCGGATGCTCCTTGAGATTCGGTTGGGACGATTCCCTACGGGATAGCTACGCTTCACGACATTTCAGGGCCAGCGGGATTGGGCATTGGGTATCGGGCAACTCAAATACCACTAAGACTCAGAAACTGGGTTTCTGGGCAAAATATTGGTTTGGCCACCACAAATCTAGGAATCAATCGGGTTTCTGACCGAAAGTAATTAGGTCAGGGCCAGAGGATTCATCCGTGGATGGAGAAAAAAAGCTCCGAATCATCTTGTGCTCGCCCCCGGATTCATCCGTGGGGTCGATTCTCAAATTTCAAATCTCAAATCTCAAATCTCAAATCGATTGACCCCGCGCGCCCAGTCTCCTGTCAAAATCACCAATTCAAAAAGCAGGAATGTCATTGTTGCATTTTGAGTTGCCCCGCGACCAATTTCCACTTTCTGGGCCCTAAATATTCTTAATAACCGAAACATTAGTTAATATTTTTTAATAAAGACTCGCGTTTACTGCCCTAGGGAATCAGCAATGGCTAATATCAAGTTTGTGAAGGAAAATCAGGAAGTCATCGCAGCAGACGGAGCCAATTTGAGGCTCAAAGCTCTAGAAAACCGCATCGATTTGTACACGTTTTCGGGAAAGATGATGAATTGCGGGGGCTACGGTCAATGCGGCACCTGCATTGTGGAAATTGTCGAGGGAAGTGAAAATCTGTCGCCCCGCACTGACTTTGAGAACCGCAAGCTCAAAAAAAAGCCGGAAAACTATCGGTTGGCTTGTCAAGCTTTGGTCAACGGCCCGGTGAGTGTGAAGACTAAGCCGTGACTCTCAGAAGGCAGAAGGCTAGAGATGATAGAGATGCAGAAGGAAAGAAAAATTCAGAATGCAATAATTTTGTTTTTTTTTCCTATTTCACTGTATAATTAATCGTTTTGCCGACCTAGGAAAAGAAAGTTGGTTGCTAGGACAAATAAAAGGTTGGCCTGCGAGGCACTCACGCAGAAACCGGGTTTCGTCGCCCATCTGCAAGTCCTCCTTCTGTCTTCGAGTTTGCCTTTTGCCTTTGAGTGATATCCTAGTTGTGTGTTTTCCTATTTTCCGATAGAGGCGGGCGTCTTCATGGAAGTTAACGAATTAGGGTTTGTGGCAACCATTCTGTTTGTATTGGTTCCCAGCGTTTTTCTAATCATTCTGTACATTCAAACGGCTAGCCGTCAAGGCAGACAAGATTAGCAACTGCTGCTGTTTCTGTCTGGCGCAAGCTGGTTGCAAAAAAAAGCGCCAACAGCTTTTTGCTGAGGCGCTTTTTTTGTTAACTGGTGAATGTTGGCTGCTAACTGTTAACAATGAAAGTTTAACCGACTGTGCGGGCTAGCAAGACTGGACAGTTGGCGTAGACTCGCACGTAGTCTGATAGGGAATTTCCCAGGAGTCGATCGAGATCCACAAAGTTTTTGGCAACGTTGGGCCGCCGATCCGGGGAACCGATTACCAACAAGTCGGCATTCAAGTCGTCTGCAATCCGACAAATTTCTTCCCCGGGCTTGCCTGTGGCACTGACGCAGCGGTAGCTAATTCCCATTTGTTTCGCGAGTGCTACTGCAGGGGCTAATACGGGGTCTTTTTCAGCATTTGGTGTTAAATCTTCGGTGGATTTTCCAGTCAAATCTTTGGTGACGTGTACTAGAATTATCTGTCCCCCGCTGACTTCTTTGACAAAAGATAGGGCTAGTTCTAAGGATTGTTTGGCGGATTCGGATTTATCGACGGCCACCATGACGCGCTTGATTCTTTTGACGTAGATGTCGTCTTTTACTAACAGCATCGGTCGGGATGTTAGCTGGAACACGTACTGGCTGACTGAGTTTTCCAAAATCGATTGCAGCCGTCCGAGTCCCCGCGAACCCATAATTACTAAGTCGGATTGTTCTTCTTCTGCAACTTGGCAAACTGTGGTTTTCGGGTCTCCCTGTTTGAGCCGGGGGTTGACTTTGCTGGGATCTATTTTCAAAGACTGGACTGCTTGTGCTAAAATCTTGCCTCCTTCTTCCAACTTCTCGGCCATGCCGTCGGAGGTTACTTGGGGCGGCACGACGTGCAAGACGGTGACAGAGGTTTGTTGCAAGGAAGGGATGTCCATTAACATATTAAACATCTCTTCGCACAAGCCGCGACCGGCTACGGCTACTAAAATTTTTTCTATCATGGTTTTGGCGGTAAAAACAGTTGAGTTTTCTTGTGCGACGCTCTAACTAGGGCGTTTGTACTCTAGTTCGTTAATGTCAAGCATAAGCCTGAAGTTTGCTTTATGATTTGTAGAAATGTAGCGTTTTGGAACAATTTGTAACGTGTTAGAGAACGATCGAACTCAACCAGAACTCGCACCGGCTGGTGCCATTCAAAATCGGCGCGGGATGGACTCTGAGGGCTGGTTTGAATATTTGGTGCGAGTCTACCCTCACCATACTGACTACAGCGGTGTGGTGTGGCACGGGACTTATCTGGCTTGGATGGAGGAAGCTAGGGTGGAAAGTTTGCGTTCTCTCGGCATCGAGTATGCAGACTGGGTGGCGCAGGGTTTGGAATTGCCCGTGGTAGAACTTTCGCTGCGCTACCACCGGGCTGTACAAATGGGTCAATCTGCGGCAGTCAGAACGCGGATAGCTGCTAGCGAAGGTGTGCGGCTGCTTTGGGATTACGAAATTCGATCGGCTGATACTCAGGAGTTATATGTGACGGCACAGGTAACTTTGGTTGGTGTCGATCGCGACAAAGGTAAGATTATCCGCCAATTGCCGCCGGCGCTAAAGGAGGCTTTGACAAGGCTTTCTGTTAAACCTTCAACCTAAGCTGCTGTTAACAAAAAAAATACTTTGTGCAGCCTTAGTAAGTAAAGTGCGTGACTTTTGAGTTACTCCCTTTGCCGCCAAAATTTTATTTTGTCACTCGCCCTACACAACTGCCTTCTGCCTTCAGGGAAACTTTAAATAATGTCAAAAAAACTGGGATTGCCAGAGCAAAATATTGAACTTCAGCGCAATATTTTGGAAAAAACTGAGTTAAACTCTGCCTTGACAACTGAAGAAAAGACTATTGTTTCTGGAAGCCCGGATAGTTTAAAAAATGGTGAATTAGCGGACAGTCAAGGTAAAATTTGGGCGATCGTTTCGCTGTCGGCGGCGCTGCTAGCGGTGTCGCTGGCTGCGATTTTTATTAGGTTGAGCGAACGGGAAATCAGCCCGAATGCTACTGTTTTTAACCGTTTGTGGATAGCAACTGTAGTATTTGGAGTGTGGAACGGTGCGGGTGCTGCCCGCCGCCGAATGTCTGGGGCACAAGTTGAAGGGCGATCGAACTACACTCTGCAGGATGTGATTTTGTTAACAGCCGTAGGCGTGGTTTCTTCTGCTTCTGTGGGTTTCTGGGCCTGGTCGCTGAATCAGACTAATGTCGCTAATTCTACTGTACTGCGAAACCTAACTCCTTTATTTACTACTTTGGGGGGATGGCTGCTGTTGGGGCGGCGCTTTGACAACAGGTTTTTGGCGGGACTGGCGGTGGCTTTGTCCGGCGCAATTGCGATCGGCATGGACGATTTGCAAGCTGCCAGAGACAATTTTATCGGTGACATTGCTGCTCTTTTATCTGCGATGTTTTATGCAGGAAATCTGCTAATTTCAGAACATTTGCGAACCAAGTTTCCGGCAACAACTATATTGATATGGCGATGTTTCATTGGCAGTATATTGGTTTTGCCCCTGGTTCTGCTTGCGGGCGATCGAGTTTTCCCTTATTCTTGGCAGGGATGGCTGGCTGTAATTGGTTTGGCAGTGATTTGCCAAGCTTTCGGCCAGGGACTGCTGATCCACAGTCTGGGTCGTTTGTCGTCGGGCTTTGTAGCTCTTTTCCTGCTGCTAGAACCCGTAATTACCGCTATTATGGCTTGGGTGCTGTTTTCGGAAAGTTTGAGCTTGTTTAATTGGTTGGCTTTCTCTGTGGTTTTGGCTGGGATATATTTGGGAAAATCGAGCGATTCTGTCGCTCAAAAATGAAACAAAAAATACTTAAATGAATCCAACATCCATTAACCTGAATCGCTGGTATTATGACTTTAGTTTGCTCCCTCAATATTTGGAGGTGCTGTTTGCTAAATTGCGGATTGCTGTGGTGTTCGGCGGTGACTGCGATCGCCCCGGAGCTGTGATTTACAAAACTCACAATCCCCGCGCTTGGAAGAGTTACGAAATCGTCGCCCGCGAAATTGCTAAAGCATTAGCACAAATTGGTTTTCAGCAAGTCTTTGTCATACCTGACGACATGAAGTTAGCCGAACAACTAAAACAAAAAAATATCCATTTAGTGTGGCTGAATACTGGCGGAGTCCAGGGTTACAATCCTGTTTGTCACACTCCCGCTTTGTTGGAAATGTTGGGAATGCCTTATGTGGGTCACAATCCTTTAAACAGTTCAACTTTAGATAACAAACACGCTTTTAAACGGGAACTGCAATCAGTCGGAATTAAAACTGCTCCGTTTATGACTTGGCATCCTTCTCAAGGGATTTTGCGTCCTAATTTGCACGAGCGCTTTGCCATTGCTTTTAGTGATTGTCAAGGGCCTTTTGTTGTTAAACCAGTATCCGGTCGCGCTTCGCTGCACGTTCATTTTGTAGAGAATATTGAGGGTTTGTCTCAGGCAGTTTTGGAAGTTCACCGAGCAACTCACAATACTGCTTTAATTGAAAAATATTTGCCAGGACGAGAATTTTGTGTAGCAGTTTGCGGCTATGTTACTTATGCTAAAGGCAGATTTGATAAAAATACAAAACCCTTTGCTTTTTCGACGGTCGAGCGGGTGCTGGAGCCTGACGAACGTATCTTTACTTCTATGGATCGAAAAGCAATTACGGCAGATCGAGGGCGGTTGATGGGCGGTGAGGAACCGGAATTAAAACAAGAGTTAATAGAGTTAGCTAGAAAAATTTATTGGGAGTTTAGCTTGAACAGTTTGGTGCGGATTGATGTCCGAAGTGATGCTGATGGCTCGCTTTATGTTTTGGAAGCAAATCCCAAACCGGATCTGAAACACCCAGGGGAAAATGTGACGAGTTTGGTGGCTTTAGGTTTGGGGGAATACGGGATGAGTTATAACGATTTAATTTTTAGTTTATTGGCGGATAGGTTGGATTATTTGTTGACTCAGCATATCGAAATTATTCCTCATATTGTGGATTTGCTTCATTAATCGGACTTGCAGGGTGCGCTGCGCCTTACCTGTAAACAAAAGGTATTTGTAAAGAAATATAAATTGTTGAGCCAAGTGAACACAGGCTGGCAAGTTGTGATAGCTTTGAGTAATATCAATTCCGGTTGCACTCCTCATGACTGTTGGCTGTTGACTGTTGACTGTTGACTCTGAGTCGCAAAACTGAATCGTTGATTGTTAACTGTTGACTCGATTTTATTATTCCGATGCAACCGGAAACGATATAAGATAGCGATTTGTGGATATCCATTTTTTGTCATTATCAAAATAACTCAATTTATATTAATTATATAAAACCAATGGAAGCATTACTTTTATTCATAGGATTTGGAGGCGGGGCATTAGTCTGCTGGCTAATTTTGAATAAGCGAAATTCACGCAATTTGGTGCGGATGCAGGGTTCGCAGGAGGCTATATCGAATTTGGCTGCTCAGTTGGAAGCCCGAAATTCGGAATTGCGCCAAAAGGTGCAGAATGAAAATCAGCTAAATTCTGAATTGTCCCAGTTGCAAAGTCGGTTGGAAACTGTGACTCGCGAGCAAGAATTGTTAAAAAATCAAGTGTCAGAAATGGAAGAATTTTTGGCAGGAATTGCCCGGGATCGATCGCAAATTGATGCTCTGATTGCTGATTTGCAGTTTCAGCTAGAAAATGCTCAACAAGCTGAGTCCCAGTTAGCAGAAGTGGCAGAACTTAAAGAGCAGTTAGAAGTGGCGGAGCAGGAGCGATCGCAGCTTAACGCTCAATTGCTGGAAAAGCAAGCAGAGTTAGAGGCGGTTGATGCCGAACGTTCTCAATTTCACGCTCTGCTGTCGGAATTTGAGAGTCAGTTGGAAACGGCTACTCAAAGCAGATTGCAGGTACAGTACCAGTTGTCGGAAATTCAAATTAAGTTCGATCGCTCCATTGAAGAGCGGCAGCAACTTCAGTCTCAACTGTCGGGTTTGCAAGCTCAACTGCAATTAGTCGAAGCAGAGCGATCGCAACTGCAATCGGAATTGGAAACAGCTAACAGAGAGCGATCGTATCTATACTCTCAAATCTCGGAATTTCAAAGTCAAATCGATACAGCTAATCAGGCTCAAAATCAACTGCAATCTCAAGTAGGGGAATTAGAAAATCATTTAGAAACCGTCTATCAAGAACGTTTGCAGCTAAATTCGCAGCTATCCCAATTGCAAACTAACTCCCCAGCGGGCGAGCCAGAATCTCCAGAACCTGAAGTAGGTGCTACTTGACTAGAAATCCCAGAGAGGACAAAATTCCTCAGTACAAGCTTGAGAATAGTTAGGCAATCGGACATAATATTTACTCCTAAATTCCTAACAATCGCGCTGGATTTTCCTGCATCATTAAATCAATTTCAGGTTGAGAAATACCTTCAGCAATCAATTTTTTAACAAATAATTTGTAACCTTCAGCAGGTAAAGGATCGGGTTTCCTTCCTAAATCCGTGCTGAGAACAAAATGCTCGGCTCCGATTAGTTTAATCGCTGCGGCCATCTTACTAATAGAAACTTGATGCCAGTTTTTGTGGCCCTCATCAGCAGCATTTTCTCCCATCAAATCGTTAACAAATGCTAGTTCTAGAAAAGCTCCCGTCTGAGCGGCTCTTTGCATATTTTCTAAGGACAAACCCGGTACGTCAGCCATTGCGTGGGTGATCAGGATGTTCTTAATGTTGAGCAGATTGGCTTCAGCTACAACTGCCATCACTTCTTCTGAGGAAATATGACCGGTTTCCAATACCAAATTCTCTTTTGCTACAACCTTCAACACCGCTGCTGTTTCCGGTAAAACCTTGCCATTTTCCGCAACTTTAATCCCCCTTCCCGACTTGTGAAAAACCTGCAAGTGATGCTCAGCATCAACGGTTGGCAGCCACACTAATTTACCGTATTTGCCACCGATGCGGTGCATTGCGTCAACGGCGTCGGGATTAATGCCGCCTACCGAATGATTGAGAACAACTCCTCCGAAAACTTGGATTTCTGGTACTATTTTATTAACCAGAACTGCCCGCGCTGCTGTGCTGGCATAATGATTTTTCAATACCACAGCTTTCATCTTCGCCCTAGCAGCTAATTTCGCTACTTCAAAATCGTCTAATCTGCGGGGAATCACATCAGGAGAAGAATGGATGTGAAAGTCGATCGCACCTTCAATCGTACTCTTTGGCAAATTGACCATCGGCGAATCTCCGACAGTATAAACTGGCAGACAAAACCAATAGCAAACCATCCAAACTAACGTAAAAAAAACAGCTTGCATTCCTCCCCTCTTCCCTTCTCCCCTCTGCGTTCTCTGCGCCCTCTGCGGTTCATCCCCTCTTAATCCTCTCAAATAAAAGATTGAACCGCATTTGCTAAAGCTGCTGCATTCTCTTCGTGCATTCCCAAAGAACCGGGAATAACTCGCGATTCAACACCCGGTAATTCCGTTAATGCTTCCATTTCAGCCTTTGATTTTGGCGGCGCATTTTCAGCAATTACAACCATCACCGGCACTGCTAAATGTTGAAATTTATCTGTAAATTCCGATCGCACTTTTGCCGGATCTAAACCACCAGTCACAAAGGCAGCGGAACCGTATCGAGCACCGGGTTTTTGCGTCACTTGCCATTTGCTTTGGATGAAATCGGGCGTGACTTTAGCTGCATCGGCGTAGACGTGACGGCGGTACATAAAACTCAGGAATGACGGCGCAGTGTTGAGTTTGTAGAGGAATTGTCCCAGTAAGGGCGATCGTACTAATTCTCTCACGATTCCGTGCCAGCCGCTTTGCTGTTTGGTCATCGTCGGCAAAGGCCCGCGCCAAGTCGGCGCAGATAACACAATCTTTGACCAAACATTGGGCTGTGATTGCGCTAATTGCATCACATAACCCGCAGCGTGACCTGCTGCAACTACAGCAACCGGACTGTTAAAAGTTGCCTCAACAAAATCCTTGAGAAATTGATGGTATAATTGCGGTTGATAGTCGGTTCGCGGGCGATCTGATTCGCCGAAACCCGGCCAATCTAAGCTCACAACTTGAAATTTAGGAGCTAATAATTCTGCTAAAGGACGCATTTCTTCTCGCGTGGAAACCGTACTGAAAGCAGGCAGCAGCAATACAGGATTTCCCTGTCCTCTGGTTTCGTAAATAACTTGAATTTGCGTTTCTTGCCAATTCCAGAGATATTTTTGAACTGCGGCGGAATAGTTGCCCGAATTTGATTTTGTTAAATTTGTAGTTTGAGTCATGGCTGTTTATTCTTTTAATTTGCTTCGGCTTGCTTGCTCAATTCACAAGCAAGTGCCTTATTTTTCATCATTTGAAAAATGTTGTAAAATCCGTTAGCGCGGGAAGGTGTCAGACTCACATTCAATCCCGTGTCTTGAATAAAATCTGGGGTAATGGTGACAATTTCAGCAGGCGTTAATCCGCTCAAACCTTCCACCAGCAAGCCAACTAATCCTTTGACTAACTGAGCGTCAGAATCGCCTTGATACAAAACTTTTCCGTCTGCCAAATTTGCAGTAACATAAACTTGCGACACGCAGCCAGAAACTTTGTTTTCCGGCAGTTTGTCGCTTTCTGGAAATGCTGGAAGTCGCTTGGCATACCACAGCAGTTGTTCGTAGCGCTGTTTCGGATCGGAATGTCGCTGGAAGCGCTGGACGATTTTAGCTAGGGCTGGCGGTAGCGCGGTGTTTGCGGACATGATTCACTCGTAGCGGTTTACTTCGTTAATATTATACATTTAATTTTGGCAGCGGGTGCGATCGCCCGCTCATCTGCTCCCACTGAAGCCGTCTTCAGGTGAATGGGTTCTTGTTATTGTAGTTAACGAGTTCGAGCGTTCAAAATAGAGGAAATATGGTACTTAGTGCTGTTAATCAAGATTGTGGTGTAATCTAGTGAATCTCCCAAAAATCTGGCTAAAATATCGAGTTTTTCAAGCAGTTTTATTCTTAGGATTGAGTTTGCTGTTAACCATCGCCCTTTCGCTTTCTTTCGGTGCGGTGCCGATGAGTGCAGATCAATTGTGGCAAGCATTTCTGCACCGAGGCGATGCTGTCAATCAGACTATTTTCTGGGAATTGCGTTTGCCCAGAGTTGCGGCAGCGCTGACGGTTGGTGCGGCTTTGGGAATGTCGGGGGCTTTGCTGCAAGGTTTGCTCCGCAACGGTTTAGCCGATCCTTTTGTATTAGGAATTTCGGCGGGTGCGGGGTTGGTTGCGATTACCATGCTGACTTTGGGAATATTTCAAACTTGGGTGCCTTTGGCTGCTTGGATAGGTGCTATTTTCACTTCGATGCTGGTCTACTTTTTGGGAAAAACTAAAACGGGAATTTCTGTGGAACGTTTGGTTTTAGCTGGTGTGGCTGTGAGTTCTCTATTTGGGGCAATACAAACTACACTGCTGCTGTTAGCTGAAGACAGCCGCTTGCAAGCTGCTTTGAATTGGTTGATCGGCAGTTTGAACGGTCGCGGTTGGTCGGATTTGCAGGTGGCTGCACCTTATATTTTGGCTGCTTTGCTGTTAGGATGTTTTTTGGGTCGATCGATAAATTTGCTGGCTTTGGGTGACGATTTAGCTGTTGGTTTGGGGGTTTCGCTGGTACGATCGCGCTTGTTGATTGGCGGTGTTGCTACTTTGCTAGCTGCGAGTGCTGTCAGCATCGGCGGATTGATTGGTTTTGTGGGATTAGTTGTGCCTCACGGGGTGCGTTTGTTGGTTGGTAACGATTATCGGTTTGTGTTGCCGCTGAGTGCGATCGGCGGTGCTTGGGTGTTGACTTTTGCTGATTTTTTGGCACGTTTGGGTGCCGTAGAATTGCCTGTCGGTACGGTTACGGCTTTGTTGGGTTCTCCCCTGTTTGTCTGGCTGCTTTATCGGCGTTCTAGTTATTAGTTATTAGTCATCAGTCATCAGTCATTAGTCATCAGTCATTAGTTATTAGTAACCAATGCCCGATGCCCGATGCCCGATGCCCGATGCCCGATGCCCGATGCCCAATTACCCATTACCAAAATATAATGTCTTTAGAAATTCAAAATTTAACTGGCGGTTACGGCGAAATTGCGATCGCCCGCAACATCACTTTATCTTTGCAACCAGGTGAGTGGTTGAGTCTCATCGGCGCCAACGGTTCTGGTAAGTCTACTTTCTTGAAATTAGTCAGCCGCATCCTAACTCCGCAGCAAGGAACAGTCTTGCTTGACGGCAAAGCCATTCATACTCAACCTGCTGCTGTTGTCGCTCAAAAATTAGCGATTTTGCCGCAGCAGCAAACAGTACCCGAAGGTTTGACGGTAAAGCAATTAGTTAGTTTGGGGCGTTCTCCTCATCAGGGTTGGTGGCAGTGGGAATTGAGCAAAGAAGATGCCCAAAAGGTGGAAATTGCGATCGCTCAAACAGGGATTGAGGAATTTCGCGATCGCCCTGTCGAACAACTCTCAGGAGGCGAACGCCAGCGCGCTTTCCTCGCCTTAGCTTTGGCTCAAAACCCGCAAGTTTTGCTGTTAGATGAACCTACTACTTATTTAGATATTTGCTATCAGTTGCAATTGTTAGAGTTGCTTAATCAACTCAATCAAGAACACAACTTGACGATTATTACAGTGCTGCATGAAATTAATTTAGCTGCTAGGTACAGTTCGCGGATTGCCATGTTAAATAAAGGGGAACTTTTTTGTGTAGGAACTCCCGCACAAGTTTTAACTCCTGATAATTTAGCTCAGATTTTTGGCGTAGAAGCTATCATTTTAGAAACTTCTGTAGGCTTGCAGATTTGTGCGATCGCCCCTGTCTCCCAAATTTAGTATATTCATACTTCGTGTAATAATCCTGGACGCATGGGCCAGCAACCGGGTTTTTGACGAAAATACGTCGTTGTAGCCCGCAGATTCCCTAAAAACCCGGTTTCTTTGGACAGCAGACTATTGATATTTAAATCGTTAAGCGCTAAAGTGCGATCGAACTTCCCGTCAATTCTATCTAAACCTGGTCTAAACTCGCTGTAACTCCAGCCTAAACTATGTACAAAACTTTGTTTTCTCGTACCGCTATCCTGCTGCTGAGTTTAGCATTTGCCGCTTGCTCCGCCGCCACTTCACCCGAAATTCAGCCATCAACTCCTGCTGGTTCGCCAGTTAATCAACCACAAACAACTAACAGCGAATCAGTACAAAAAGTTGTAGCTTTAACACCTTTAACCGCCGATATTATCCATCAACTCGACCCAACCAAACTTGTAGGAATTCCCGGCAGCGCATTAGTCAGCAGCAACCCCAAATTTACAGGAATTACCGCAGTCACTGGCGAACGCACCCCTCCCAATTTGGAAAAAATCATCGCATTGAAACCGGATTTGGTGGTAGGTGCGTCGGGATTTCACGACCAAACAGTGCAAAAATTGCAGCAGCTAGGAATAAAAACTTTACTCACTCAAGTTGATAGCTGGAAATCTTTAGAAGAGTTGACTGCGAATTTAGCTAAATCCCTCAATACCAATCCCGACCCTCTGTTAAAACGCTACCAAACATTTTTAGCAGACATCCCGAATCAAAGCCCCGCCACTTTAGTTTTGGTAAGCAGACAACCGATTTTATCGCCGAATCAAAGCAGTTGGGCTGGAGATTTGCTGGGTAAGTTTAACGTGAAAAATATCGCAGCCCAATTGCAAGGAGATAGCCCCATGCGAGGCTACATAACGCTTTCAGCGGAAAAGGTTTTAGAGGCTAATCCGGAAGTAATCATTATAGTCGATCGGGGAGAAGGAATTTTAGACCAATTTAAATCTGATTCATTTTGGAATCAACTAACAGCCACAAAAAATAATCGAGTTTACGTTTTTGACTACTACGGATTGGTCAACCCAGGCAGTATCGAAAAAATTGAACAAGCAACTGCTCAACTTAAACAAGTTCTCGCTAAAAAGTAGAAACCCGATTTTGAGAGATAAAAAATCTCTAGAAATCATGGAACAAATTGACTGCAATTTCTCTAAAAGCGAGAAAGCTAAAGGCACTCAAAAAGCGCGCAGCCGGAAACCAGGTTTTTGAGACTGATATCAAATCCGTTGGCATCGTCCTGTATTCATCTCTCTCTTCCCTTTCTCTGTATCCTCTGTGTTCTCTGCGGTTTAATCATTCCGATACAACCGGAATGGATATGACTCCCAATGCTGTTCGATCGATCTGATATCTTGCACCTTTGTCAGCAACAGGCTTTCCGGCCTGTTCCACAAAAGATAAATTTTCTCGCGGAACGGGCCGGAAAGCCTGTTCGTAAAAAACTAATTGAGAATGGTGCAACATATAAGATAGATCGCCCTCAAGAAGCTAAATCCAGAGGAGGCAAACCGCGCAACTGTCGCAGCGAGTTGATACACAACTGACAGTCGCAGCCAAACAGCGCCACCGCCTCATCGCTTTCTTCTTCCGAAAAATCCAGCATCGCCACCTGTTCTTCACCCGGGCGCTGCCAACTAATTCTCGGCTTAGAAGCCGCAGCAGCAGACTTGCCAGGAAGCCGCACGCAAGTCAAGCGCTGAGTGTGGGGCGATCGCACGCATTGAGGCGAATCAGCCGATCGGCTTGGTGTTTCGGTAATTTGAGCGGGATTTGCGATCGCGCTTAAAGACATCAAAGATCCAAACAGCGTCGGACTTACAAGTAAAGTGAGGAGCAATCTATTCATTTGTCGTCCTTAAGAACTTTAACGTATACAGTAGCCGATTATCTGTTGCAATTCAACAAGGTTTTCGTCCGACATCAGTACGATTTGCCGTTATTAAGGTTTAAAAGCCGAATATTTGCCGCCCAAACTTTCAACAATTATCCGCGTATTAGCAACTAGCATTTTCTGATAAGTATCACCTTGGCTTCCGATTTTAAGATTTGTTGCAATTTGAGTTAATTTAGATAGCCAGTGATAGCAAATTCATCCAATGCGGGTAAACTGATTTCAGCAACGACAACTCGAAGCAGCGAACAAGTTTACCTCAAAAACCAAGTGGGGAGTGATGAGTACAGTTTTGGTGGTGGAGGATTCCCGCAGCCAGCGGGAGTGCATTTCACATCAGTTGAGATGCAGCGGATTGAATGTAATTCAGGCATCTGACGGTGTGGAAGCGCTGGCGAAAATTGAGAAAAATTGCCCAGATTTAGTATTATTAGATGTCATAATGCCCCGTCTAGACGGCTACGGCGTTTGCCGTTTGATTAAAGCTAATCCCGAAACTCGGAATATACCGATCGTATTTTTAACAGGGAAGGGACAGCAGTTAAGTTTATTTTCGAGGGCGATCGATCGCGCCGAGGCTTATGTTAGCAAACCTTGGCAGCCGAGGGAACTTTTGGCAACGATCAAAAAAGTTTTGCTCAATGCCAATATTAAGTTCGATCGAGCTTCAGCGGACGCTTGGACGGAATACGGAATTTTAAACTTAAGTACAGTCGAACTGTATCAAAGCCACGCCGATGCTTGGACAAAGTACAGCGCCCAAATTATTAAATTGTACGATGCCAGCTTAGCAGCTTTCCAGCAAGCTTTGGCAATTGAACCGAGTCACTCGAATGCAAACAAGTATCGCAACCGAGTTCAGACAATCCGGGGAATTTTGATGAAAAAATTAGAGCAAACTCAACCTTGCAAAGTCTGCAATTATTATTACGGTAAGGATGGCATCAATTGTGCGGTGCATCCGGCGGGTCGCCCTCAAGAACTGTGTCGCGATTGGGAATTAAATTAAATAAACAAAAATGAAAACAAATAACCGCGCTTACTTGGAAAAGTTGCTGCAAGAAAGAAACGAGCATCCCGAAAGAATGGCGGAAATTGATGAAAAAATTAATGCAACTTTCCGCAAAGAGTACGCTATTTTAGTAATGGATATGTCGGGATTTTCGCGCACGACAGTCCGCTACGGAATCATTCATTTTTTGGCAATGATTCACCGGATGCACGGAATTGTCAAACCGATAATTTCAGAATGCAGCGGTACTGTAGTTAAGGAGGAAGCCGACAATATTTTTGCAGTGTTTCCTGATGTAAAATCAGCGGTGGAAGCTGCAATCGACTCTTTGAAACAAACGGCGGCTGTTAACACGACACTGCCGCCGGAAATGGACATTCACCTCTGCATTGGTATTGGTTGCGGCGATGTTTTGATGCTGGAAGGAGAGGATATGTACGGATCGGAATTTAATCTGGCATCCAAGCTGGGAGAGGATTTGGCGGAACGGGGAGAGATTTTGCTCACCTCAGCAGCCTTTGAAAATTTGGAAGGTGACAAGCAAGATTGGGAAAGAGTGGATTTTTCGATTTCAGGTTTGGAGTTGGTGGCATATAAACGGATACTGTCTGCTTAATTTCTCTCTGGGTTTTGAATAATAAAGAAAATAAAATTGACTGCAAACCCGGTTTCTGAGTAATTCCTGAATAAAATAGTCTTGGACGCATCAAACCAAAGAAACCGGGTTTTTTTCTGAATCGGCGGGCTAAGACGAAGGATTTTGGTAAAAAACCCGGTTTCTGACCGCCAGTGCTTCCAATACTCTAAAATTTAAAATTAATGATTGACGATCGCCAAAATTGGCAACGTATGAATTTAGCTGCCATTCAACAGCGGCTGGCTTGGCTGCTGCAACAGCCAGACAAAGTTATTTTTTGCAAAGAGTCTGGTGTTCACTATGTTGCAGTCACAAAAGAGCGATCGCACATTAAGCTATCTTTAGTAGAAAAAGTAAATCAGCACACAGATTTACTGCAATCTGTATTCGATTTGAACAATCCTTTACATCTAGTTTCTGAATATACTCAGGCGATGATGTTGGGTTTAGTGTGGCAAAACCAACCTCAAAAAATCTACATAGCTGGATTTGGAGGCGGCAGAATTCCCTTAATTTTGCACCACTATTTGCCGGAAACTGTTATAGAATGTGCGGATGTCGATCCGATCGCGATCGAAGCAGCTACACAGTGTTTTGGGGTGCAGTTGGACGATCGGCTGACTGTAACAATTCAAGACGGCAGAGAGTATCTAGAACAGCAAAAACCAGATAATCAGTACGATATCATCATGACCGACGTATTTTTTGGCAACGGCTACTTTCCGCACAGGCTGGCCACCAAAGAATTTTATCAACTCTGCGAAAAACGCTTGTCAAGGGAGGGAGTTGTGCTAGTGAATCTGCTGCAAAGAGATGAGTTTTATGCGGAAAAAATAAAGACTTTTCAAAGCGTTTTTTCTCAGGTGTGCGTGTGTCCGTGGAAGGATATTAACAGCGTTTTGATCGGTACTAACAGCGCTATTTTAGAGAAAGACGAGATTGTTGCTAGGGCAAAATATTTGCAAGATGGCCATCAATTTTCATTTCCATTAACAGACAGATCGCGGGAAGTAAAATTAGGTACAGAATTGGCAGAAGCTGTAGCTAATTTAGACAAAGCTCAAATTTTGCATGACGATTCGCCTCCCGCTGGTTATTTTGATTGCTGGTTATTCTGATATTGATATTTAAAATAATATCAAATCCGGTAGCATCAGAATTAATATTACCCACAGCCAGGACACAACAGTGCGGTTTCCCTAGCCCAAAATCATCACTCTTCTTCAATCAGAGATGTAACAACCGCCGGATTAATTGTAGGGAAACGGCACTGCTGTCTCCTGACTGTAAGTAATCTCAATTATCATGCTACCGGATTTGATATATAGCCTTTCTCAAAAAGATGAGGTACGATCGATAGATTATATAACTACAATAACGTATAGGGCTAAAGCCCAACTACGTACCTCATATGAGAGATCGAACCGCTATAAGTCCTATTTCATACATTCAACCATCTGCTGTTCCAGCTTTGTCAACAATGTATCAACATCTGTTGCAGCTTCCTCAAAACAAACCGGAGGTTCAGGCTTAGGTTCAAAAAGAATTAACTTAATTTGACCTTCCCCGATCGCCAAAATCGCCACTTCCTTCTCAGGCTTGTGAGCGTTCAACACACCTACAACTTCCTGAATCTGACTTTTAACTTGACGGTTCAACTCCTCAACCGCCTCTTTTTTACAATACACAAAACGCGCAGTTTCTGCAATATCAATTGCCAAAATCTCCTCGCTTTCCTCTCCCCTTTCCAGAAATAGCCCCCAAGCCAAAGCAGCCAATTCATGTTGATTAGCTTTCACAAATTTATCTAATTTCCGACTCCAGCTATTTTCGTTGGGTTTGGACTGAGGGCTATCAAATAGAAACATTTTCTCTTCTTGTTTGTATAAACTAATATTTTACAGTCAGCAGTCAGCAGTTAGTCGGCAGTTGGCAGTTGGCAGTTGTCATTAGTTAGGAATCAAATTACCAACTATATCATGTCTGGTTGATTCGCGATCGGATAATTTTCGATCTCGTAGGGGCGGGTTTTACCAACAATCTACCTGTCAAACTAACGAGCTCATAAACCCGCCCCGCCCATATAGTTATGATGCTACCAGACATGATATTACCAATTCCCAATTGCCAATTCTCAATTACCCAAAACCGCTGCGTTTCTATCTTATACCAGATTGCACGCGCCAGAGCGCCGCATAAATTCCGTCCTGTTCGATCAGTTGTTCGTGCTGCCCCGATTCTACCACCAGCCCCTCTTCCATGACACAAATGCAATCGGCATTGCGGACAGTAGAAAGACGGTGGGCGATCGCAATTGTAGTGCGATTTTTGGTAATTCGTTCGAGCGATCGCTGAATTGCCGCCTCAGTCTCGTTATCCACCGCTGAAGTAGCTTCGTCAAGAATCAAAATCGGCGGATTCTTCAAAACAGCCCGTGCAATTGCAATTCGCTGCCGCTGCCCCCCGGACAATTTTTGACCCCGTTCCCCTACAATAGTGTTGTAACCGTCGGGCAATTGCGAAATAAACTCGTGAGCCTCCGCAATTTTAGCAGCATTTACTATCTCTCGATTGCTTGCCTCAAAACTGCCGTAAGCAATATTTTCAGCCACCGTACCGTGAAACAAAAACACATCTTGACTCACCAACCCGATCGCTCTCCGCAAATCTTTTAAATTCAGGTTATTTAATTCTATACCGTCGAGATAAATATTGCCGTACTGTACCTCGTACAGCCTCAAGATGAGTTTCACCAGCGTACTCTTTCCCGAACCCGTAGCGCCAACAATCGCAGTAGTTTTTCCGGCAGGCAGAGTCAGGGAAAAATACTGCAAAATCGGCTTTCTTTGATTGTAAGAAAAAGTAACATTTTTAAATTCCAACTCACCCTTAATCGAACTAACAGGCCTGCGAATATCACCCGTGCGAATTGCGATCGGAGTATCCAACAAATTCATCACCCGATTAGTAGAAGCCATTGCGCGCTGGTATTGATCCAGAGTATTTCCCAGGCGAGTCAGCGGCCACAGCAACCGCTGGGTCAAAAACACCAAAACGCTGTAAGTTCCCACAGACAACCGGCCCGCCACCACCTCCAAACCCCCCAGAAATAATGTTGCAATAAACCCCAAGAAAATCACCACCCGAATCAGCGGAATAAAAGCTGCCGAAAACACGATCGCCCGTCGGTTGCTTTCGCGGTAAGCTTGGCTTTGTTTTTCGATGCGCCCAATTTCATAATCTTCGGAAGTAAAACTTTTAATAGTAGTAATTCCCATCAAATTATTCGACAGTTGCCCGTTCAGAAAACTTACCTTTTCCCGCACGTCAGCATACAGAGGAGCGAGGCGGTTTTGAAAGGCGATCGAGCCCCAAATAATAAAAGGTATCGGCAGCATTGACAGCCCAGCAACAAGAGGAGATGCAGCAAAAAAAGCCGCGCCAATCACAACAACCGTTGTCATTACCTGAATTATCTCATTAGCGCCGTCGTCCAAAAAACGTTCGAGTTGATTGATATCATCATTCAGAATAGAAATCAAACCGCCCGTGCTGCGTTCTTCAAAATAAGCTAACTCTAATTCCTGCAAATGGCTGTAAGCTTCCAGACGCAAATCATGTTCGATATCCTGAGCTAAATTGCGCCACAAATAATCGTAGGCATATTCAAAAACAGATTCCAAAGTCCAAATAATCGCGCTCAAAAAAGTGATGATTGCCAGTTGCCAAAAGACATCTTTGATGCCCCACTGAGCGAGGATAGAATCTTGCTGTTTCACCACCACATCAACGGCAATACCGATTAATGCTGGCGGCGCTAAATCAAAGAATTTATTCAGCAGCGAACAGGTACTTGCCAGCCAAGCTTTCAGGCGGTAGCGGCGCCCGTACTTCAGCAGCCGCTTTAGGGGATGGACAGGTTTTGATGGATTTGGTGATGCTTGAGAATCAGTCATAGGGAATGGGGCATCGGAAAAGGGGCCGAGAATTACAAATTAGTAGGGTGAGGCGCGCGCACCTTACCCTTGTTTAATTTTTAATTCTCAAATGCCCCGTTCCTAGGCTTTAAACGTTAACACTGGCTTCATTTTAGCGACTGCACCAACTATTTGCGCCTCAACCTGAACGTCAATTACTGGTTGAATTGGTTTGTAAGCTGCCGGTGCTTCTTCGATTCTGCGTTCTTCGCGCAAGGTAATGCAATCTACGCCGATTAATCCCAAAGTGGAGTCAGTTTTGTCAACACCTTTGCGACTCATATCGAAGCGCGATCGCGCCCTTCCTGCACCGTGAGAAGCCGATCGCAAAAATCGATCGTTCCCCTTCCCAACCAGCAAATAAGACGGCGCCCCCATCGAACCCGGTACAATTACAGGCTGACCGGAATGTGCGGGACAAGCGCCTTTGCGAGCCACCCAGCCGGCACCTTCAGCTAAAGTGATATTGTGAGGCACATCGTATACTAAGGGAGCTTCGACATCCCCGAAAACTTGTCGCAAACGCAACCGCAGAAGTTCTGCTAGCAGCAAACGGTTGATAAAACCGTAGTTAGCGGCTGTGGCTTCCGCTTGCAGGTAGCTGCTCACAAGTTCGGGATTTGTTGCGACAGACAGCGGAAAAAGCCGGGATTCAGGATGTTTCAGAGTTTTCGGCCAGGCCTGGCAAGCTCGATCGCGCCACATTCCGCCGATATATTTGCCGACATTCCGCGAACCCGAGTGAATCATGAAAGCGATTTGTCCCGATCGAACTCCCCAAGTATAAGCCGTAGCCTTGTCCACCACTTCCTCAACCACTTGAATTTCGACAAAGTGATTGCCGCCACCGATGGTAGCTAACCCGCCATCCCTGACTAACCCGTCATTTGGGACTAATTCTTCGGGAGCCCATTTGACATCGCCATTCATGGAACCGCCGAGGAAAGTGCGACCGCACTCTGTCGCCAACTGCTCGAAATCCGAATTGGCCGCGCTGCCGGTTGCCTTGTCCAGCATACCATCCAGCCATCCGGGAATCCCGTGTTGGAACATCGCGCGAGCAGTTTTTGCAGTCATGCTGACATCGCGAGTACCGAAGAAATAATCGCCTTTGAGCAATTCTACAAATCGATCGCGCTGACTGAGGAATTGTTCGATCGACAAATCCGCAACGTGTAACCGCATCCCGCAGTTGATATCAGAACCGGTAGCCGCCGGAATCACCATTCCTGCTGTTTCTACAACAGAGCCGATCGCCACCCCCGAATCCCCCGGATGGAAGTCAGGAGTAGCGCAAGCGCGGCAAACGCAACCGCCTTGAGGATGTCGAACATTCGCCAAATTTGCTAACTGTTTGAGCGCCTTTGCTTCCACAGGAAAATCCTCTGGGAGCAAAACTTCTGCTGTTGTGGCACTGGCATCTTGCCAGTGTTCATGCAAAGAACTATTGAGTTCTCTTGTGGCACTGGCATCTTGCCAGTGTTCATGCAAAGAACTATTGAGAGAAATGGAGTAAACTTTGTTGCTGTAACTAACATCAAGACCTTGCCGAGACAAAGCTCGCAAAAGCCTGTTCAAGTTTTTTGGCTGCTGCATAAATAGTCTGTTGCGGGTTGCTATGCAACCCCCAGGAGTTGAAGAGATTTTTTAGGCAAAAAAAGACTTGGGTTCAGCAGCCGCCATCTTTTTCAATATAAGCTGAAAGGCAACTTATCTAATAACTAAACTTATCACATATCAAAAGTGATATGTCAACCCTTTCAGTTAATTTTTAATAAATATATATGATTTACCAAGCGGTATCAGAAACCTAGTTTCTGCCTAGATAAATCGCATCCAAACCAAAGATTTTGCGAAGAAACCAGGTTTTTTTTGCCAGCGCGTCCGACCGGGTTGCAATTTTCATTGCGAGGAAGTAGGAGCAATCCCCCCGTGGTTGCCCATCCCCACTTAAAGATAATATCTAACCGTCGTCACCACCCGACTTTTTTTAGCTAGCAAAGCCGCTTTCAAAAAGAAAGCAGTTTGATTGTGCAGCAGTCCCTCCCACCAATTTCGCGTCACAAAAGCCGGAATGATCAGCGTTAAATATACTCCCGGTCGCTGCTCTTCAAACAAAGTCAAAAAGTGTGTCAAAGCCGAACTAACAGAACGGTAAGGCGAGTCCAAAATTTCCAAAGGAATATCAGACTGCAAATCTTTCCACGCTAATTGTAATTTTTCTCGATCGGTCAAACCAATATCCACGTGAACTGCCACAACTTCATCAGCAATTAAACGAGCGTAATCGAGGGCCTCGAAAGTTCCCCGGTGCAACTGCCCGACTAACACCACTGCCGGATGTGTCACCGTCTTAACTCTAGGTCTGCGAAGATAAGACCTCGGTTCTATTCCCTGAATGCTCAACCGAGCCGCTACATACCGATAGTGTCGGTGAATAGCTAAAAATAGACTGACTGCGATCGGAATAGTTACTACGACAACCCAAGCTCCCAAAAGGAATTTTGTAGCGAGAATTACAGCTAAAACTCCCGCTGTTGCCACTGCACCAATACCGTTCATCACAGCACTAACTTGCCAACCTTTACCTCGTTCCTTAAACCAGTGAATTACCATTCCCGATTGGGAGAGAGTAAAAGAAGTGAAAACTCCAACCGCATAGAGGGGAAGCACCGCGCTCGTATTGCCTCGAAAGATGATAATTAAAAATGCAGCGCAGAGACTCAGCAGATTAATGCCATTAGAATAAACCAGGCGATCGCCCAACAGCGACAACTGCCTCGGCAAAAACCCGTCCCGCGCCAAAAAATAACAAAGTCGCGGAAAATCCGCATAACTCGTATTCGCAGCCAACAGCAAAATTAACAGAGTTGCTGCCTGCAAATAGTAATAAAATATACCGACACCAAAAATCTGTTTTCCCAACACAGAAAGGAGCGTTTCATGTTCTGTAGGAATCACCTGATAAATATGAGCCAAGTAACTAATCCCCAAAAACATCGCTCCCAGAATTCCACCCATATAGCTCAAAGTCAGGCGCGCATTCTTCCATTCAGGAGGCTTAAAAGCCAACACCCCGTCTGATATGGCTTCAACTCCAGTCAGCGCTGTACAGCCCGCCGCAAACGCCCGCGCCAGGAGAAATAATCCCAAAGGTTCCTTAGCTGGAATATTTTGTAATGTCGGCATAACATTACCTGTTGCCTGTTGGAATAAACCGCAGCCAATCAAAACAAAAATCCCAACGAGAAACCCATAGGTGGGAACCATAAATATATTGCCAGATTCCCGCAATCCCCTGAGATTGGCAAACATGATTAAGACAATAAAAACTAAGCACAGTTCAACTGTGTAGGGGTGCAGCGAGGGAACTGCTGAAGTCAACGCTGCCACCCCAGCCGAAATGCTGACTGTGACGGTGAGGATGTAATCAATCATCAGCGAAGCTGCCGCGATCAAACCGGGATAAATACCTAAATTTTCTCGCGCCACAATGTAAGCGCCACCGCCGTTGGGGTACGCTTTAATTGTCTGTCGGTAAGACAGCGCAACGATCGCCAACAGTAAAATAATAATTGCAGAAATAGGCAGCGATAAGCTCAAACTGCTACTCCCCGCTAGTAATAGCACCAGCAGAGTTTCTTGAGTAGCGTAGGCAACAGACGAAAGTGCATCAGACGCCAGAACAGCTAGTCCTGTAGCGTTGCTCAGGCGTTCGTGAATAGATGCGCTAGTGGGGAGAGATTCACCCAGTAAAAACCGCTTGAGTCGAGAATAAGTGTACATTGAAACTCAATATATAGCCGTCCACAAATCATAATCGAGACGGGGACAGTTTTAACTGAGATCTTGCACCATTCTCAATCACAGGCTTCCCTAGCCCGTTCTGCGAAGAGTGAGTTTGATTGTGGGCCGTTGCTCTTCTAGCGGGCCCCACAATCAAACCTATTGAATAGGGTGCAAGATCTCAGTTTTAAGTAATTTTTGGCTCACAAGTTGTAATTCTGTCTCGCTTGTTGAGTCAGCTTCAGCTTGTGTTCTAGAGCTTGCCAATTTTGGGCTTCGATATCGCTGATGAACTCGTCGAGATTGTCGCGGTAAATAGAGAGCGATCGCAACAATTCCTCTCGATTGTACTTTGCCACCATCACTCCCAGCTCGGGATTGCCGCCCCCAACCCGACTCGTATCCCGAAAACCCGAACTCGCCAAATGTTGGGCTAAATTAACAATATGCCGATCGCCCTCTCGATCGCAGGCCGCCACCAGCGTCGCGCTCGCCATTAGGGGCAAATGAGAAATCCAAGCCACAGCTCGATCGTGCTCGATCGGGTCACATCGGTAAACTTTAGCACCCAGCAACCGCGCAATTTCCTCAACCTTATCCACCGCCAGCGCCGGCGTCTGGGCAGTGGGCGTCACCACGTAAGGCCGGCCCACAAATAAATCCGGCATCGCCGCCTCGATTCCGCTTTCAGCAGTCCCCGCCATCGGGTGTCCCCCCACAAAGTTCGGCCACAAAGAAGACACAGCCTGCACTATAGGTGTTTTTACGGAACCGACATCCGTTACAATAGTATTCCGGGAAAGATAGGGCACCAACTCTCGGACGATCGGCTCGATCGACAAGAGCGGCGTGCAAATAAAAACCACATCGGCTGCTGCCATTAGAGACAGGTGTATGCTGGCTTCATTGACAACACCGCGAGCTTGCGCCCGAGAGCAAGTCTGCTGCCGGCTCGAAACCCCAAAAACATTAAACCCGCGCAATCGCAAATCCAGCCCGATCGAGCCGCCAATTAAACCCAGTCCTACAATACCGATATTCATAGCAATAAAATGGGGATATTTGATACGGTGCCGCCCCCATGACAGTCGAGGAACTCCTGAAACAATATGCCGCCGGAGAAAGAAACTTTGCCGGAATCAACCTGACTGAGGCCAACCTCAGCGGCGTCAACTTGAGCGGAGCCAACCTCAAGGGTGCGAATCTGAGTGTAGCAAACCTCAGCGGAGCCAACCTCAGCAAAACCAACCTCACAGGTGCCAAACTCAACATCGCCAGACTCAGCGGCGCCCATCTAGGCGGCGCCGACCTCACCGACGCCGACCTCAACGTCGCCTACCTAGTCCGAGTTGACCTCAAAAAAGCCATACTCGTAGGAGCCAAACTGATCAGAGCCGAGTTAATTCGAGCCGAGCTCAGCGGCGCTAACCTCAGCGGAGCAAACCTCAGCGGTGCCACCCTCACCGAAGCCACCCTCCGAGGAGCCAACCTCAGCGGTGCCAACCTTCGAGGCGCTCACCTCAGTGGCGCGTCCTTGACAGAAGCCAACCTCGAACAAGCCAACCTGCAAGGTGCCGACCTCAGCCGAGCCGACCTCAGCGGCGCAGACCTGCGAGGCACAGAACTGCGACAAGCCAACCTCACTCAAGCCGTACTCAGCGGAGCCGACCTCAGCGGCGTCAATTTGCGCTGGGCCATCCTCAGCGGCTGCAACCTGCGGTGGGCAGACCTCAGCGAAGCCAAATTGAGCGGGGCAGACCTCAGCCGAGCCGACCTTTGCCACGCCAACTTGCTCAATGCCAGTTTAGTTCACGCCGACCTGTCAAATGCCTATCTCATCCGCGCCGATTGGATTGGAGCCGACTTAACCGGAGCCACCTTAACCGGAGCCAAACTCCACGCAGTTTCGCGGCTCGGCATCAAAACCGAAGGCATGACCTGCAAGTGGGTCGATCTGAGCCCCAACGGCGACCACAGCCAAATTTACTGGTTGAACTCTGGAGGAACCCACGACTTTTTTCACGAAACCTTGCCCACTGTTCGGATTGTGATTGACTCCCCCTTAGACCAAGGCGCTCATTTTGCCCTAGCTGCAACTTATTACCAAATTGCCCAACAATACCCGAGTTTAAGTCAGCCTCCCACGATCGAAGTCAGCTCCAGGCGCACCGTACTCGCCTTTAAAATGGACAGCGACGATAAATTATTTGCGACCGCTTACGTTGCGATCATTCCTTTTAATGACGCCGCCACAACTCAAAAAAACCTGATTGCTTTGATGAAAATGATTCAATCTCACGATGCAGGCAAACTTAACGTCAAAGAATCCAAACACGTTCAGTTATCCAGCAAATCTCTCAACCAAGCTATTAGCAAGGTAGACCAAATCAAAATTTCCAGCTCTTTTCCAAAAATCGGCGAAAGCATCAATTTTTTTCAAATTCCTACACAGATGATCTTAATTAATTCCCGCGACCAAAGACTCAGCGTATATCACCACCCAGCCTTCGGCAAGCGCCTGATTAAAAAATACGATCCGAACAACTCAAGCCCAGGCAAGTTAGCCGAAAGCACAAAATTGGGTCAAGCTAATATCACTAGCATTTTGGATTTTATAAAAGGCTTCCACAATATAGATGTCTAAGCATATTGCATCTTGTTACAAAAAATGCTTATTCTATTTTAAAGGTTGGCATAACAAAGCTTTGTTCTAGCTAACACATCAGGGAAAGTCAAAAGCATGGACGCCGAAGAACTCATCGCCAAATATACAGCAGGAGAAAGAGATTTTACTGCCATCCTCCTTTGCGAGGCAAATCTCAGCAGGATCGATCTCAGCGGGGCTAATTTCAGCGAGGCAATCTTGAGCCTCACCAACATGAGCGGCAGCAATTTGTCAAACGCTAACATGAGAAAAGCCAAACTCAATGTTGCCAGACTCAGCGGTACCAATCTCCACAAAGCCAACCTCAGCGGCGCTATCCTCAACGTAGCTAACTTGATTCGAGCCGACCTCCGCGAAGCCCAACTCGTCGAAGCTACAATGATCAGATCCGAACTGATTCGAGCAAACCTCAGCAGTGCAAATTTGAGCGGCGCCAACCTCAGCGAAGCAGATTTGAGAGAAGCAACCCTCAGAGAAGCCAATCTAGAGCAAGCTGACCTCAGCGGGGCTCACCTGAGAGGGGCTTGTATGACAGTGGCCAACTTGGAACGGGCCAACTTGCACAGAGCCGACCTCAGCAGGGCAGACTTGCGAGGAGTCAACCTCTGCAATGCCGAACTCAGACAAGCTAATCTTTCTCAGGCAAACCTCAGCGGGGCAGACTTGCGAGGCGCTAATCTCCGGTGGGCTGACCTCAGCGGGGCGAACCTGACCGGCGCTGACCTCGACGAAGCGAGATTGAGCGGGGCCAACTTGTACGGGGCAAATTTGAACAATGTCAACCTGTTGAACGCTACTCTGGTACACGCAGATTTGACTCAAGCGAATTTGATTCATGCTGATTGGGTAGGCGCAGATTTGACGGGGGCGGCCCTGACGGGGGCAAAAATTTACGCGGTGTCCAGGTTCGATCTCAAAGCAGATGACATTACCTGCGATTGGGTTGACCTCAGTCCTAACGGCGATCGCAGCCACATTCAGCGCTTTACCCCAGAAGAATCTCAAAGGTTTTTCAATGCTACACCGCCGACAGTTCAAATTATTGTCGATCGACCCCTAGATCCGGACGCTAACTTTATCCTCGCAGCTACCTACCGCCAAATTGCCCGTCAATACTCGGGTTTGAGCAATCCTCCCAGCATAGAAGTTCATTCGCGACGCACAATCATCTCATTTAGAATAGACCAGGACGACCAACTCTTTCTCACAGCTTTCGTTGCCATTATTCCCTTTAGCGACGCGGCATTTACTCAGAAAAATCTCATTACTCTGATTAAGATGATTCAACCCCAAAGCGGTAATAACCTGGGCGTCAGAGTCTCTAATCTGGTAGTGCAATTGAACGTGACCCTGACCAAAACAATTAGAAAAATAGGGGAAATGAAAATTCAGCCGGTTCGCCTCGATCGCGAATCGGTATCGAGTTTTTTTCAATCGCCTACCCAAACTGTACTGGCTAACTCCAGCGGCGACAGTTTGATGGTTCACTATCACCCAGACTTTGGCAGAAACTTGACAAATTTGCCAGGAGTCACCAAAACCTCGATCGGTCCTGCAATTAAAGCCCAAAGATTCACAACCCCGCCGCTAAATACGGTGGTTGAGTTTGTCAAAAGCTTTTATCAGATAGGCGAGTAAATACTATAAATTAATTTGAGATAATTTCTATTCATGCCATATAAAAATTAGCCGATTGCCCTTTGAGTCAGGTAAAAGAAATGGAAGCTGAAGAACTTCTCAAAAGATTTGCACTCGTCAAAAGATACACAGAAGGCGACAGAGATTTCACAGGAATCAACTTGAATGAAGCTAATCTCAGCCGCATCAACCTCAGCGAATCAATTTTAACGCGGGCTAGCTTATTTGTCACCAACATCAGTGGCGCTAACTTGAGCGAAGCTAACTTGAGCGAAGCTAACCTGAATGTGGCTAGACTCAGCAGCACCAATCTCTCGCGGGCAATCCTAAACGGTGCTACTATCAACGTAGCAAACTTAGTGAGAGCCGATTTAAGTGCAGCTCAATTAATCGGAGCATCTCTGATTAGAAGCGAATTAGTCCGCTGCAAACTCAGCAAAACTAACTTCAGCGGTGCAAACCTGACTCAAGCAGATTTAAGAGAGGTAAAACTGACGCAAGCTAACCTGTGCGGTGCTAATCTTTCCGGTGCAAATCTCAGAGGTGCTTCGGCTGCTTCAGCTAACTTTCAAGAAGCTAACTTGTACCGCACGGATCTGACTAAAGCAGAGCTCAATGGGGTCAATTTTAGCAATGCAGATTTGAGACAAGCTTCTTTGCAACAAGTGAATCTCAGCAGTGGCAATTTGAGCGGAGCTAATCTCCAATGGGCGGATTTGACGGGAGCTAACCTCAAAGGTGCCGATTTGAGCGATGCTAAATTGAGCGGAGCCAACCTCAACGGAGCAGATTTAAGCAATACTAATTTAGCCAATGCTAGTTTGGTTCACGCTGATTTGACAGAAACTAATTTTATTGATGCAGATTGGGTGGGCGCTGATTTGAGGGGGGCAACTTTAACAGGAGCAAAACTCTATTTGGTTCCCAGATTTGGCATCATTGCAGATGATATTACTTGCCAGTGGATTGACCTCAGCCCTATCGGCGATCGCACTCAGATTAAACAATTCAATTCGCCCTCAGAAGCGAGAAAATTTTTAAATCACACGCCGGGGTTAGTACGAATTGTGGTTGACGCACTTTTAGACTACTCAGCAAACAGCACTTTAGCAACAGCTTACAGCGAAATAGCTCAGCATTACCCAGCAATGAGCTGTCCTCCCAATATTGAAGTGGGCTACCGCCGGACAACTCTCACTTTTAGATTGGATAGGGATGAACATTTATTGCCAGCAGCTTTTTTAGCGATTCTTCCTTTTAAGGATGCCGTACAAACTCAAAAAAATATTATGGCGATCGCTCAAACTATCGAAAGTCAAAATTTGGATAAAAAACGAATATTGCAATTGACTCAATCATTGAGTGCAGTGACAAATAAGGTAGATAAATTGAGAAGTTTGCTTTCAAATAAATTAATTATTAGTCAGGAAACAAGTTTTTTTGAGTCGCCAACCAAAACTATTTTAATTAGTTCTGGGGAGAAGAGTTTGACCGTGCAGTGTCACCAGGATTTTGGTCGGCGAGGTGGAAATAATCATGAGAGTAAATTCCTGTTGCCCGCGGGTAAAAAATTAGTTGATTTTCTGGCAAGTTTTGATTATCTTGATTGATAAATCCCAAGTGTAAAACCGATTGATTGAGGTAGAAGTCCACAACTCATTGCTCCGCTTCCTGCGATCGAACTCCGAGCCGCACTGGCCCCACCATTTAACGATGGCGCGGCTCGTGGCGCGGGCTTTGCGCTTGGGGCGCAGCGCTCTGATCCAAACGGGGCTTCCCGCTGGAGCTTACCGACAGCGGTACCGAGTCAGCTATTTGATGCCGATTTTGATGTGGCCGGAACCTGTGATTTTAGTCGCGCCGAAACCGCTGCTGGAACATTTGCAGGCGGTGGAAATTCCCCGTTTGCAAGAGTGGCTGGAAACTCAGCGGCCCATCGAGATTTATTCCGATAAGGCCGCTGGACGAGGATTGATGCTAGCAGATCCCGAGTCTTGGCTGGCGGCTCGCTTGGCGGCGGATTCGCAACTGCACAGCAATATTCCGACAATTATCGACGGTGTGGATGACTTGGAAGTTTGGACGCGCCAGCAATTGACGGCAGGTTTCCAACCGGCTGATTGGAACGATTTAATGCAATCTCAGCCTTTGGAAGCCGATGCCATCCTCCAAGCGCGGGTAATGCTAACGCGGGCTTTCTTTCGGCATCCGGCGAAACCAGAGGAGTGCTATTTGCTGGAAACCGCAGAGCAAAAGATATTGGAGGGGCTGTTTGAAACTATCGAGCCGAATTCGCTGATTCCGGCTGCTTGGAGCAATTTTTGGCAGCGGTGGGAAACAAACGGAAAACTGCGGTGGGCGGAAATTAATCGGGAGGCTGGGTCATTTTCTTTGTATTGCGCGCCGGTGCAGGTGGCTGAGGTTTTGAGCAAAATTTGGGACGATCAGCCGGTGGTGTTGATGGGTGGGGCGGTGGATTTGGAACCGAAGGCTCCGATTTTCCGGCAAATGATGGGACTGCCAGAATTGACGAGCGTTAAGTTTTCGCCCGATCGACAAAGCGAATTAATTCAACTGTACATCCCCAACTGGCTGCCGCTGCCAAATACGCCGGAATTTCAGGGAGTTTTAATTGAAGAAATTCGGACTTTGCTGTTGATGAGCGCGTCGGTGGCGGGTTTAACGGTGCTGATTGTTGGTGATGTACCGCTGAAGGCAAGGCTGGCGGCAATTTTGGCTGCTGAGTTCGGTTCTCGGGTGCAGGTAGAAAAGACTGATGTGGGGGAGAATGCGATTTTGGTGACGGGGTGGGAGTTTTGGCGGGAACATCAGGGGGAATTGAGCGCGCCTCACTTGCTGGCGATCGCCACTTTGCCGCTACCTTCTTTGGAGAATCCTTTGGTGACGGCGCGTGTGGCTTATTATAAGGAACGGCGCAAGGATTGGTTTCGGTTGTATTTGCTGCCGGCGGCGCTGAATGAGTTGCAGCGGGCGATCGCGCCGGTGCGAGAACGTCAAGGGGTGGTGGCGATTTTCGACAGCAGGGTGATTCACCGCAGTTACGGACAGCAGGTTTTAGGGGCTTTGAGTCCTTTTGCGAGGATTGATTATTTGGATACGACTTGGCTGACGCAGGCTTGAGATGACCTGTTGGCGTATAATTTGGTTAGGTATCCAGTTGAAATCTAATTTAGTAGACAAAGATTATGGGTGAAGCTAAGCGTCGCAAAGAGTCGATCGGCGACGAATACGGTAAAGAAGAGCGCATCGTTCCCTGGCTGCCAATCACAAAAACCCAAAGCGAAGATTTTGTGAAGTGGACAAGTCGCGGAAGCTGGATCGGGATTAGCCTTTTGGTGGCTTGGTGGGTGGTAGTGCGATTTGTCGGCCCAGCGGCGGGTTGGTGGCAGGTTAACTGATGCCAGACTCGACAAATGCCTGTATTCTTGGCATTGTGTCGAGTTTAACTCGGAAACCAGCGGCTGAATTTTTAGGAAAAATTTAGTTGCAAATTTTGACTTGGTATGGTATGATGACTATCTGCGGGCAATTAGCACAGTGGTAGCGCACTTCCTTCACACGGAAGGGGTCACAGGTTCAAATCCTGTATTGCCCATCTAAATTATTTTCTGATTCCTCTTATTTCTTAGTCCCCCTCTGGTGGGACAAAATTTTGTGTAGCCGCGGTTTGAACCGCCGTTTATTCTGCCGAAGCTATTCAAATCCTGGGAATTTTAGCTGGATTGGTTCTATGTCTTGCTGTTTGGCTTTTGTGCCAAGATAATCAGCAGCGTCACCCATCGCCTGAGTAGCGGCTTTGGCTTTGGCTTGTTGTGCGCGAATCTCTTCTAATAAGACAGATTCAGGCTCATCATCAGCGTTTTGAGGAGTTAGTTCACCCCGAAAGGCACGATGCAGTATGGTTTGAAATAAATGCTCTGCTTGGCGATCGGCTTCCTGTTGTTGGGTGCGGAGGCGATCGAATTTCTGGGCAATTTGGGCAAATTTTTCTTGGAGGGGGAGGGGGGGAATAGGTAAATCTAAATTCCTAAGAATTTCCAGGTTGATATTTTTTTGGGCAGATTCTGGCGCAGTTTCTTCCAGATTTTGTTGAATGAAGTTAAACCACTGCTGAATAACCTCAGTATTTGTTTTATAGTTTGGAGAAAACCCAACTATACTATCAGGAAAACAAGCATCAAAAGTTAAAATACCTGTTTTTGCAATATTTGCAGCAATAGTTATACATAAAGTTCCTTTTGTCCAAAGCTTACTTTGTTTAAGTCCTAATTCTGAGTAGGTTTGCTTGTACGTTCTAATATATCCAGCAGAGTTAGCAACATCACCAGTTTGAATAAAGGGATAAGAACCCCCAAACAATTTAGGGGCATTCCTTGGTCTATGTTTTGAACGACCACGATCTAATTCACCAAGAGAACTAAGTTTAACGATTTCCCATCCTTTCGGGTTAGCGATTGGGTCGCCGAACATCTCCAAAAAGACCGATCGCAAGTAGGTGTCGCTAAGTTGTAGGGCGTAGCGTCGGGTGCGTCGGAGTCGATCGGCTTTTTGGGCGATCGCGGCAATTCGCTTTTGTTCTGCTAACGGTGGCAGAGGGATTACAAACTCAGCAAGAGCTTGTAAGGTTACAGTTCGTTGAGAGCCACCTGTTGCTGCTATTTCACTCTGTTGCCGCCCTTCCGGTGAATTGAGATAAAGCGCTAAAAAATAAGAGTCTATTTGATTTGTTTTTGGCTTTAAGAGAGCAATATGACGTTGAAATGTGAAAGCTCGCTCAGTGTCAACAACAACTGCAACGCCAAAACTGCCTACAGCACTGAAAAGCAAGTCACCAGGTAAAGGTCGATGGCGACGAGTCAACTCTTCATATGTCTCTCGTGACACATACTTTTCAACATTGAAGTCAATTTGCCCTGAAACGATATTCCGAACAAATAAAAATGGAATGCCTTCAGAATTGAAGGAGGGTGGCTGATGAGTTCCATCAGTAATTTTGTCGCATATCTCTGCTAGCTTTACTCTTTGCCAAGTATCAACTTGAAATGTCATCATGCTGCAACTATCTCATGTAGACTCTATGCAGCCCATTAGCTCTTGCACTTCCATCTCCATCAAAGGCTCTAACTTCAACAACCGCTCCATTGTAACCTGTGGCGACTCATAAAACGGCTCATCCTGCTCAATCTGATGGTAACGACTCGCTGAAAGGTCGTATTTATTCGCCTTCACCTGTTCCTTTGTCACCCAAAACTGGCGATTCAACTGATTGATTTCCGCTTGCAGGGGTGCCATTTGCTCGTGCAGTTGTCCCAGTCGTTGCCGATCAGTTTCCAATGCCATCGCTCTTTTATCCAGCTTCAACATATTCGCAAATAGAGACAGGTTCGGGAATAGGAAAAGCATCCTCTTGTAGTCCTTCAATATGAAAGGCGATCGCCTCTTTAATTAAATTCCTCACTTCTTCTAAACTTTCAGCCACAGCTACACATCCAGGTAAATCGGGAACATAAGCCCCGTAGCTAGTTTCACCTTTTTCAATTACAACAGCATAACGCATTAATCTTCCTCCTCCTCTAGTTGAGCTTGTCGCAAAACACTTTTAAGCGTACCTATTGGCATATCAACGCCTAAATTACCTGACACCGTGACAGTCCCAGCCTTTTCTGGGTGTTTAAATTGACGATGACTGCCTTTTGTTCTAGCTAAATACCAACCATCCTCTTCTAACATTTTAATAACTTCTCTAACTTTCATTTTTCATCTATAAAACTCATCAACTCCCGCACTTCTATCCCCATAATATGCTCTAACTTCAGCAACCTCTCCATTGTAACCTGTGGCGCTTCATAATACACCTCATCCTGCTCAATCTGACGGTAACGACTAGCTGAAAGGTCGTATTTATTCGCCTTCACCTGTGCCTTTGTCACCCAAAACTGGCGATTCAATTGATTGATTTCGGCTTGCAGGGGTGCTATTTGCTCCTGCAGTTGTGCCAGTCGTTGCCTATCTGTTTCCAAAGCGAGGCGCGTTAGCTCATCATCTGCCGGTGCAACAGCATTCTCAAACGTCAGGCGATTGATTTCCTTGTGCATTATCAACCGTTCAGCCTTCAAGGGTGCAATCTGCAATTTTAACACACTCAGGCGTTCTGCTTTTTGCATCGTGAAATCAGCATCAAACCGATTGTTCCAACACGTGAGAATATCCGGGATATCATTCTCCGCAACAGGTTGCCGCTTATCATCCAGCGAAAACCCATCATGATCCATATCGTAAAACCAAATTTTGTCCGTCGTACCGCCGCGAGTAAATAGCAGTACCGCCGTCGAAACACCCGCATAGGGTTTAAACACCCCAGAAGGCATCGACACCACCCCATCGAGTCGATTAGATTCAATCAGTTTTTTCCGAATTTCCTGGTGTTGGTTACTCGAACCAAACAGAACCCCATCCGGCACAATTACCGCACAGCGTCCCCCCATATCCAACACCCGCAGAATCAGATGCAAAAATAGCAGTTCTGTCTTCTTGCACTTCGTTGGCAGCGTGGGGTTAATATCCGACTCATCCATCTTCCCCTTAAACGGGGGATTCATCAGCACCACATCTAAGCTTTTCTCATCCTCAAAGGATTTAGAAAGCGTATCCATGTAGAAAAAGCGGGGATGCTTAATCCCGTGCAGCATCAGGTTCATCGACCCAATCCGCAACATCGTCATGCCAGAATCATTATCGTATGCAGTAATAGCTTCTGTTTGCAGAAACTCCCGTTCTTCGTCGCTGAGTAAATCTCCGATTAACTGCCGTTTTCCTTTCTCATCCGGTTCGCTGTGCTGTTCTAAAATGTACTCGTAGGCATTCACCAAAAACCCACAAGTCCCGGCCGCCAAATCCCCGATTCGTTCCTTCGGTTTCGGGTCAACCATCTGCACCATCATGCGGATAATATGGCGAGGCGTGCGAAACTGTCCGTTACGTCCCGCACTATTGAGTTTACTCAGCAGATATTCGTACAAATCGCCCTGAACATCCTGATTCTGTTCCGAGATTTTCATCTCATCAATCAAGTTGCAGACTTCTATCAGCGTCGCAGGTTTGCTGATTTTAAACTCAGCATTCTGCATATATCGCTCAAAAGAACTCCCCTCAGTCCCCGCCGTCCGCAACCAGGTAAAAACGCGATCGCGAAGATGCTTGAGAGCCCGATCTGCCTTAAAATTAATCCAGTGCGACCACCGCAATTCTGGGTCTATTTGCGTTTCAAACGGTTGATTGCGGCGTTTTGCCTGTTTCTCGCGCTGGTTCTCCGCGTCGTCGAGTCGTTTGAGGAATAGCAGATAGGAGAATTGTTCGATGGAATCCATCGGGTTGGAGAGTCCCGACGACCACAATCTATCCCAAATTTGGTCAACTTTCGATCGGAGTTCAGGGTCAGTGAGCATCTATCAATTCTCAAAGTGATGGCTAATAAAACCTATTTATTTATTGCAGGCTTTGAGCTAAAACAGGCTTCCGCGTCGATACAACTTGTTCGATAATATCGGCAGCTCGACTCACTCCACCAGCACGAGCGATCGCCTCTTGTAACCTAAGCGCATTTTTTTTGTAAGAATCTTGGGTCAGCACCTTTCCGATAGCAGATCGTAACCTGGGAACACTCAATTTGTTCAGAGGAACAACTTCACCTGCTCCTGTCCAAGCGATCCGTGCTGCTACTCCTGGTTGGTCATTAGCAACCGGAATTGCAACCATTGGCACTCCACTCTTGAGGCATTCCATCGTGGTATTCATTCCTGCATGAGTAACCATCAAGGTAGCTTTTGTGAGTATTTCCAATTGAGGTGCATAGCCAACAACCAGAGGATTTCCGGGCAATTGTGGCAGGGATTCTGGACTAGCTGAACCCCCAAGAGAAATCACCAACTGGGCATCTAATCCCTCACAAGCTAACGCAATATCCTGAAAAACCCCAATCAGGCGATTTTGCAATGTTCCCATCGAAGCATAAATTAATGGTTTCCCCGTCAACTTTTCATAGGGAAAAGGAACAGGTTCTCGGCTGGCTGACGAATGGTAGCAGCCGGTGAAATGGAACCACGGAGGCAATTCCTGCCGAGGGAATTCAAACTCAACAGGTGCTTGACTTAGTTGAGCCAGTTGAGAGTAGGGATCGTTAGGATGAGTGTGCGGAGGCAGGTTCCATTCTTGGCGATACTCAGCAATTACATCTCGAATGGGCTTCGCGACACGATTAAGTAACAGATAACCCATTTGGTTGCGTAAACGCGCCCACCAAGCTGGGCTATATTCCCAGAGGGTGTTAAAAGGAGGAACGCCCGGTTCTCGATTCAGCACCACTGCACTGCACACAGTTACGAAAGGAATGTCTAGAAAATCGGCAACAGTTCCTCCTTCTACTGAACCTTGGTTGACTAGCAAGGCTTCTACACCCGATGCTTCAAGTAATGCTGGAGCATCCCGGAGCATAACAGCCGCTCCCTGCTTAAGTAGATTAATCGTATATTGCAATGCAGCCAATCCGCTGAGTTTTCCCAATTGTGCAAAGGATGCTGCCGTAGATCCTGCAGGAAACTCTTCATTGCCAACGGCCCGCCATTCCAATCCGGCTGCCAATGTCTTAGATTGAGTATCGAGTATTCCAAATAGAGTGACGCGATGACCGCGCCGTTGAAGTTCCTGCCCTAAAGGCAGCATAGTGTTGAGGGGACCAGTAGAACCAGGACAGATGATGCCAAAATGAGTCATATTAATTCTGTAGGAGTGAAAGGGCTTTTAATAATTTAATTTTCTATGTTTTTCTTTTAATAACTTTGTCTAGATTAGAGGCAGTATCTAGTGTTTAAGCTAAGCCACAAACTGTGCAGCAAATTCAATTAAATCATCCACTTCCTCCTCAGTAAACCACCTTTCTACCGCATCCTCCCCAAATCTGTCTAACGGTGCCTCATACAAATCTGGAACTTCCAACCGTCGCTTTTTCAAAAACACATTCTGCACGGCCCTTAAAAACTGAATCTGATTGGAGTTAAACTGCCGTTGGGCAATAAAATCCTCAAAATTCCGCCTTACCACATCTTGATAATCCGGCAATGCCTCAATCTCGAACAACTCTCGCAGAAACGATAATAAACTATTCACCTTCAAATTAAACGCCTTGCGAATATTCGACTCCGACAACTGCACGTTTGGGCCACCCAACTCCTGCCTTAGAATACGTTCTAACGCCACCAGTTGCAAGTCCGTCACCGCTTCCCCGTTGCGAATTGCTGCAATTGTCGGGTGAGTCTCCACAATCTCCAACACCTTAGCCTCAACTCGTTGGCGGTATTCCTCCACATAAACCTGTTCTCCCCCTTCTCCCAAGCTGATATAACCACTAACGGCAATGCGATCGCCCAAATCAATCTCAATAAACGAACTGGGACGCTGACGCCGATTTTTCATCTGATTGGCCAAATCCGCGATCGCCCGGTTCAACTCTTCCGGTGTCGCCCTCCGCAGCCGATGCGACAAGCAAAAATCCGCCGAACCCCGACGCTGGGAGTCCTCAAACACAAAATCCGGCAACCGACTCACATCCTCCGCGATCGATTCCAACGTCCCCGGTTTTGCCCCATCGGTGAGAATCTCCAGCTTCAACCGTTCCACCTTATTCGTAAACGTCGCCGCCGCCACATCCACCCCCGCCACAAACCTCAGCAACGGCGCAACCTGAGTGCGGAGAAAATCAATATTGCGCTGACTCAGATACCGCCAAAATCCATCCGTCCAAGCTTGCTCAATCTGAGAATAAACCTGCTGCACGCTAAACGCATCGCGGGGAATTTGGTTAATTTGCTGCCGTAAATCCCTAATTGCCTGCTGACAATCTGCCGATTCCTGATTATTTAGATAAAGTTCCAGCAGCTTCAACCGCGTGTTAAAAATCTTCACCGTAACAGGCAGATTTTGTGTCACCGTCTCCTCACTGGGGTCTTTATCAAACTCATTCTCCCAGAAGTCGATAATCAGAAACTCATCCTTATGCCGATTGGGAAGCCGATGAAAATAGCGGCAAGCGTCATTACTGCGCGTCCCCCGTCCAATCATCTGCTGCATTTTGATGAGAGAATGGACGGGCTTCACAAACACCAAATTGACCACCTCCGGCACGTCTATCCCGGTATCCAGCAAATCGACAGAAATAGCAATGCGCGGCATCTCTTCCTTCTTGAATCGATCGATCAAATCATCGGTGCGTTCCATCTGGGAAGTAATCACCTGCACCATGTCGGGATACTGAGGATACATCTCCTCAAACACGCTTGCCAAGCGCAGGGCATGGTTTTGACTCACCGCAAATACAATTGTTTTACCCGGATACTGCCCCGATTCATCCTTGTGGCAAACCTCCATAATTTCTTCCCACTGTCTCCGCAGCGTATCCCGATTAGTGACAGTGCGCTCTAATTCCGTCCCCTCATAATCAATTTCATCGGGGTCTAACCCTTGCTGAATCAAAGTATTGCGGTCTTCTTCAGAAAGGTTTGCCCCGCGTATCCCCTCCCGTTGAAAGCGAGTCTGTGCTTGACGAAGGCTGTAATCTACGAGATAGCCTTCATTCACCGCATCTCGATAAGGATAATTAAAAGTCGGAATACCATCACAGCGAAAAAGCTGGAACGTATTGCGCTCAATAAAAGCCGCTGGCGTTGCCGTCAGTCCAATAATCCGCCCATCGAAATATTCCACCACCTCGCGGAACTGGTTGTAAATCGATCGATGAGATTCATCAAAAATCACCACGTCAAAGAAGCCAGGAGAGAACTTTTTGTAACACTTAACCAGCGTTTGCAGCGTTCCCACATACAGCCGCTTGCTGTAATCAATGTTGTAGGTTCGGATTCTATCTCTTGGCTCGTTGGGCAAATAAACCTTAAAATTCTCATCTAAGGCCTGCTTCACCAAAGCATCTCGATCCGCCACAAATAGCACCGTCCGCGCTTGATTCGCTCTCAGGAACAACTCAATCAGCGCCATAATCGTGCGCGTTTTCCCCGTCCCCGTCGCCATCACCACCAGCGCCCGCCGGTGTCCATCGTCAAACCGTTCGCTAACCCGTTGAATTGCCAACTGCTGATAGGTTCGGTTGGCAATAGCAAGATTCACGCTCAACTGTTTCAGGGGGATTTTGTTCTGACGGATGTAGAGCAAATTCTGCAAGTCTCTGAGCGAGAAGAAACCCGCCACTTGGCGCTTGTGTTCGTTCCCCACATCCCAGAAAAATGTCTTATCCCCATTACTCATAAAAGCAAGGGGGCGAAAACTCTGGCGTTTCTCAATCTCTGTAACGTAATGCCTCACCTGCTGTTCTGCTACCCTTGGATCGCGGCTTTGTCGCTTCGCCTCTACAACAGCAATTACTTCGCCATTCGGCTGATACAGACAATAGTCCGTCACTCCGTTCCAAGGTTCAGCATCATACCCATCCACCGGAATCTCTATCCCCACCTGGTTTGGAGCATCGAGGTTCCATCCCGCTGTCTGTAGGGCTTTATCTATTAATTCTTTTCGGGTGTTCGCTTCGTTACGAGACATTACGATATCGTTTACCAACCCCTTTTCTAGAGCGTGCGAGCGCTCCACTCCTCTATTTTTCCCTATAACAGATTATAAATCTCATCCAGCCCCACCTTCCATTAAAAGCCAGCGCATCCTATCTGAGGAGGGAGATTCTTTAATTATTTCTGTTTCTGTTTTTGCAGAATCGATCGTGAATTAGGCTATTTTCAACAAGGCCAAATCTGCGTGAAGCGAAGCTATCTTCCCGCAGGGGTTCCCGTAGGGTAGGGTAGGGAATCGCCCAAAACTCCCTTATATACTACACATATGCTACAATAAATATCGTAGCTCGTGCCCCGCAGGAGGTTTCCTCATGGCAAATGCCAATCTTCCTCAAAATTTCAACTTAATCATCCCCGCAGGAACCCAAATTGTCACCAAAATCGAGGTCAAAAACCCCGCAGGCGCTCAATCTTGGAAACCGGGATTAGTAGGCGTCATCGTTCAATCGCCTACGGACAATTCCCACGCATATTTAGTTAAACTCCCAGACGGAACAGAAGTTAGTCTGCGGCGGCACGAACTCAGTATCCGCAAGCAGTTTCAGAGCGAAGGATTGCAGTCAGGAGGAGATTTTCTTGCAGAATACAACCTCTACGATTCTGTAATTTACCGCTGCATTCTTGGTTCTAGAGCCTACGGTCTTGATAACGAGCAATCCGATACAGACAGACGCGGGATTTACCTGCCGCCCGCAATACTTCATTGGTCGCTTTACGGCATCCCAGAACAATTGGAGAACAAGGAAAATCAGGAATGCTATTGGGAACTGCAAAAGTTTCTGGTTTTGGCACTAAAAGCTAATCCAAATGTGCTAGAATGTTTGTACACGCCTTTAGTAGAAACAGTTTCTCCCGTAGCACAAGAATTGCTGGAAATTAAGGAAATCTTTCTTTCTCAATTGGTTTATCAAACTTACAATAGCTACGTTTTATCTCAATTTAAAAAGATGGAGCAAGACCTCCGGAATACCGGGGAAATTCGTTGGAAGCACGCGATGCACTTAATTCGCTTGTTGCTGTCAGGAATTACGGTGCTCAAGGAGGGGTTTGTGCCGGTTCGGGTGCAGGATTATCGATCGCAATTGCTATCTATCCGCAACCAAGAAATATCCTGGGATGAGGTGAATCGCTGGCGGTTGAGTTTGCACGGTGAGTTCGATCGCGCTTTTGCTGCAACTAAGCTACCAGAACGTCCTAATTACGAGAAAGCTAATCAGTTTTTGATTGAAGCGCGTAGAGGTGCGATCGGCTAAAAGGGGCGGGTTTACGAGATCGTTAATTTGAGACATATATAGTTGGTAAAACCCGCCCCTACAGGTATTTGCGATTGTTTAACCGGAATTGAAATAAGCATAGATAAAATGTTGTTGAATAAATGACAGAATACATCTCGCATCTCGCCCAAATTATCTCATTTCAACCTTATCCGCTGCTGTTTGCGACTGTCAGCGGTTCGCACTTATACGGCTTTCCTTCCGCAGATTCTGACTTCGACTTGCGGGGAGTACACATCTTACCGCTACCGAAAGTAATTGGACTGATTTCTGGAGAAGAAACAATCGAAGTTTCTGAAGTTCGGGAGGGAATGCAACTAGATTTAGTAACTCACGACATCAAGAAATTTTTTGAGATGCTGTTGAAGCGCAACGGCTACGTGCTAGAACAACTGTATTCGCCGCTCATAGTTTACACTACAAAGGAACACGAGGAATTAAAGGATATCGCCTCTAACTGCATAACCAAGCACCACAGCCACCACTATCTCGGTTTTGCTAAAACTCAATGGAAATTGTTTGAGAAAGAACACCCGCGTCGGGTTAAGCCGCTGCTGTACGTTTACCGGGTGTTGCTGGCTGGGATTCACTTGATGCAAACCGGAGAAGTCGAGGCGAATTTGGTGAAACTTAACGATAAATTCCAATTGTCGTATATTCCCGATCTGATCGATCGCAAGCTGGCTGGGGAGGAAAAATCAGTGCTGGAAGATACAGATATTGAATTTTATCAGCAAGAGCGCGATCGGCTAATTAATATATTAGAAGATGCGAGTTTTACAAGTCATTTGCCGTCAAATCCTAATGCAAAAGTTGCTCTTAGCGATTTTCTGATAAAGGTGAGGATGTCATCTGTGAACTAAGCTGTTCTACGTCTAATTAGTCGTTTGGTGCAGCAAGTAGCTTACATATTAGTCATTTGGTGCGCCGAAGATCGTAGAACCAAATAAACCGGGTTGTTTTTTGCGATTAAAGACCCAAGTGCAGTATTTTCGTCGTCCATCAAACCCGGTTTCAAGTGATTTACCTTAATAGCTTTCTGTTTGCTGGTTCGCTAAGGGCAGGTAAGCCGATATTTTGATGCTCGGTAACTGGTGTGTTTTTTCCTTGTATGGAAATATTCAAACTTACCCCGCCTAAATATGTCTTGATATATGACATCAAGGCGTGGATAAATACAACGATGCCCAGCATTTCTAAGAACTCTTCAATGGTCGTTAACATCACGTAGGATATATTCCCCGGTCCTATTGTATAAACTATGTATCCCCCTAGCATTTCCACTCCGATTGCTCCTCCAATATAAAGAGCGGTGGCTGCAACAAACAATTTTCTCGTTGAAACAGGAAGGTGGAACAGAAACTTACTGTAGGACACAAGAAATATCGCTACCAGAAAACCCATCGGCACAATCCAAGTAAAGTAAAAAAATCCTGTGGCATTTAGCAGGTTTCGCATCGGGTCAATCAATTTTTCGTGCAATTGACCAATTTCGTCTAAAGATATATATAAAAATATGAATGATAAAATTTTCCAGTGATGCTTGTAGCGACAGCTATCCAAATTTTTCGCATAGGCGATCGCACTCAGCAAGAGAGAACTAAACAGCAATGCCAAAAATGAGTAGAAGGTCGGAATGTTCCGCTCGTAATCAACGTTGAATGCCTTTGCTAAGTAGTCTCTAGACGGGTAATCCGGCAAGAAGTACATAGTCATCTGACTTAAGAAAGATAGTACAACTAGACAGGCCACCACTCGCAGCAGTAACTGGGTTACAGATCCTGGAGTTAGAGGAATTTGGAATTTCATCTTCTTTTAACCGTTTTCTTAACCTTGGTTTAAAGGTATGCTATCAAAAAAAACCTTTTTTCAGTATATCTACAGATAGAGAAGACTCATCCCGGTGAAGGCGCTCTTTTTTTTTACCGTAAGATTACTGCAAGATTAAGGAATTTAGCAGAGCTCGATCGCCGTCTATTTTATTGTGGCTACATAAAAATATTTGTTTTCTGAGAAGTAAATTATAGAGATCCAAAAATGAAGCTGAAATCCTTACTACGGTTGAATCGATATCTAAATTCGACGATCGATGCCTGCAAGAAAAACTCGGCTTCAGGAAGCCGATAGCCCTCAGTACCGAGGATTTCTGTAATCAAAGGCGATCGCATCTCAATCTCAGTAACCGCTATGAGATGAAATAACAGGTCGATCGATCCGCCGCTATTTGTTAAAGTAGACTCCGCCCAGCGAGAACAAAATATCTCTTTTTCAAAGTCAATTAGCTGTCAGTCAATTGCTGATTTCCGAAGTTTTTGCTGCTTTACTTATTTTTCGTACCTGCGCGGCGTGTAAACCCAAACATCTCCATATTTGCGGGGAATAATCCGAGTTTGACTCGAACCGACAATCACTAAAGTTCTCATGTCTGCATCTTGCGGCTGGAATTCGCCGAGGGTGCAAACCCGCACAGATTGACCGGGCCGACCGAGGTTTCGCCCTAGTACGACCGGGGTTTTAGGATCGCGACTTTGCAACAAAATCTCGATCGCCCTGGAGAGTTGCCAAATCCGCTGTTTTGAGATCGGATTGTAAAATGCGATCGCGAAATCTGCGATCGCAGCGGCCGAAATCCGCTGTTCAATGACCTCCCAAGGCTTGAGAATATCCGAAAGCGAAATCGCGCAAAAATCGTGTCCGAGGGGTGCTCCGATCGCAGCAGCGGCTGCCTGCATGGCTGAAATGCCCGGTGCCACACGAATATCGATGCCTTGCCATTCGGGTTTGGCATCAAAGTCGATCGCCTCAAACACCGCTGCCGCCATCGCAAAAATACCCGGATCTCCCGACGAAACGACGGCGACAGATTTGCCTGATGCTGCTAAATCTAGGGCAAAACGGGCGCGATCGATCTCTTCGCGGTTGTCGGAATCGTGCCGCTTTTGCCCTTCCCGCATAGTTCCGGCTAAGTCGAGATAGAACTTGTAACCCACCCAATCCGTGGCTTCGCGCAGAATTTCCTTAACCTCCGGGGACATCCAGGGCGCGCCTCCGGGGCCGGTACCGACGATCGCCAGTTTGCCGCGGCTAACTCCGATCGCGCTAGCATCTAGGGGTTGGGCGGCTAGGGCGATCGCGCAATTCAGGGCTAAAGTGCGATCGCCTTCGATTAACTGACTGTTTGCACCGGCTGCTGTCAGGGCAATTTGTGCGGCCTGATTTTCGATGAATTCAATAGAGTCTAATTCGACAAGTTCGGAGAGATTGAAAAAGCGGACGGGGACTTTGAAATATTGTGAAACTGCTTCAAGTGCCGGATTTCCCATCTCCTCTTTTAATGCAAAAAATCCCGCAACAGAAGCTGCTGCTAAACCTGCATTTTCCAAGACTTGCTGCACTAATGAAACCGCTATTTCCGGCTCAATATTCGATAGCTTTGCGAGTGCAACTGCCACAATTTGCGGATGGTAAACTAAACAATCGGGCGTTGGCGCAATTGCTTTTTCGGTGACGCGGATGGTCAATTTTGGGTCGGGGGCGATCCTCTGCGTTGGCGTAGTCCCCGTAGGGGCGGGCTTCGCTAACGGCAAATTGCTCTCGGAAAGCCAGCTTGCAGCCCCTTCTAGGCGTACTTGTGCCCCGGCGAGCAAATTTGAAATAAAAGTCTTCGCGTCCTCTGGATTCGCCAAAGAATAGCCTTGGGGAGGACTCAACAGCGCGGTGCGAAAGCGGATATCTCCGGTTGTGGTAATTGCAGGCTGTACGCCTAGGGCTGCTGCAATCTCTCTGGCCAAATCATTAACGCCGTGCAAACCGCCCAGCAGCGGTACGACGGCGCTTCCGTCTTCTGCGACGGCTAAAACTGGGGGTTCGGCGCGTTTGTCTGACAGCAGCGGGGCGAGGGTACGGATGATAATTCCGGCGGCGCAGATGGCGATGATTGGGGTTTGTGTTGCGAATAATTCCCGCAATGTTTCGCCGAAGTTGCTAAAGTTGATGTCTGTGTCGTTGGTGCGATCGATTAAACCGTAAATCTGGGAACCGGGGAAATGTGCGGAGATTTTTTTGGCGATCGGCTGGCTGTTTTGACCTAAGATAACTATGGCGGGAGGAAGTCGAACCATTTTAGATTTTAGATTTTAGATTTTAGATTTTATGAGAGTTGCGACGGAAATTAGGAATTAATAATTGATAATTGGTAATGTAGGGGCGGGTTCGCCAAGGTCTGCAATACAACACCAGAAATCTACTAAACCCGCCCCACCCCCACCGAGGATGCTATCTAATATAATATAACCTAATTAAAACAGGCTACAATCAATAAATATTTCGAGGTCGGGCTGTGAAACGCATTGTCTTAATTGCAGGGTTTGAATCTTTTAATGCTGATTTGTACCGCAAAGCTGCCGAGTTGGCTGTTTCTGGCTGTCAGGGATTGGAAGTGCGGGTTTTTAGCGATCGCGCCCTCGCAGATGAACCCGATGCTGTAGCAGCCGCCCTCTCGAATGCTGATGTGTTTTTCGGGAGTTTGCTGTTTGATTACGATGCGGTAATGTGGCTGCGAGAAAGGGTGCAACATATCCCGATCCGCCTGGTTTTTGAGTCTGCTTTGGAATTGATGAGTCTTACTCAAATCGGCGCTTTTAAAATTGGCGACAAGCCGAAGGGAATGCCGAAACCGGTTAAGTTTATTCTGGATAAGTTCAGCAACGGGCGAGAAGAAGATAAGCTGGCTGGTTATATCAGTTTTTTGAAGGTGGGGCCGAAGTTATTAAAGTATGTGCCGGTGCAAAAAGTGCAGGATTTGCGAAACTGGCTGATTATTTATGGTTACTGGAATGCGGGCGGTGCGGATAATGTTGTCTCGATGTTTTGGATTATTGCCGAAAAGTATTTGGGGCTGAAGGTTGCAGAAATTCCGCCGCCTGTGGAAACTCCCAATATGGGTTTATTGCATCCTGATTATAATGGTTATTTTGAATCGCCCCGGCAATATTTAGATTGGTATCTCGGTAATCAAAGGGGTAGAAGCGGGCAAGATGCCCGTTCCACAAAAGAGGCCAGACATCTGGATAGAAAGGGTTATAACGGACAAGATGCCCGTTCCACAAAATTTAGAACCAATGGCTTCCCTAATTCCAATCCAGTAAAATCCCCTGTGGTAGGACTTTTGCTTTACCGCAAGCACGTTATCACCAAGCAGCCTTATATTCCTCAATTAATTCGCTATTTTGAAGATGCAGGAATTGTGCCTTTGCCGATTTTTATCAATGGGGTTGAAGGCCATGTGGCTGTGCGGGATTGGATGACGACTGCTGATGAAACTGCGCGGCGAAAACAAGGCAATATTGAAACTCTTTCGCTTTCTAAAGATGCTGTGGAAGTTGATGCGATTGTTTCTACTATTGGCTTTCCTTTGGTTGGCGGGCCTGCTGGTTCGATGGAGGGTGGAAGGCAGGTGGAAGTTGCCAAGCGGATTTTAACTGCTAAAAATGTACCTTATTTTGTGTCCGCACCTCTACTGATTCAGGATATCCATTCTTGGACTCGTCAGGGGATTGGAGGTTTGCAAAGTGTGGTATTGTATGCTTTGCCGGAGTTGGATGGCGCGATCGATCCTGTTCCCCTGGGCGGTTTGGTGGGTGAGGATATTTATCTGGTTCCCGATCGCGCGAAACGCCTGACAAGTAGAATTAACAATTGGGTGAAACTAGGTCAAACTCCGCCATCTGAAAGGAAAATTGCGATTATTCTCTACGGGTTTCCTCCCGGTTACGGTGCGGCGGGTACGGCGGCTTTATTAAATGTACCGAAATCGCTGCTAAATTTCCTGCACAAACTTCAAGCAGCAGGTTATACAGTTGGAGAAATTCCGGCTGACGGGGAGGAGTTAATTCGCAGGGTGAAAGAGGCGGATGATGCTGCAACCGCAGATGGGGGCGGATTAACGCGGATGAACGCAGATACGGAGGGAATTTACGGCAATACTGTTAATGTTAAAACTCTGGAGAAATGGCTGGGCTATCTGTTAACAAGCCGTATCGAAAAACAGTGGAAATCTCTGACTGGTACTGGGATTAAGACAGACGGCGACGAGTTCCAAATCGGTGGCATTCAACTGGGCAATGTTTGGATAGGTTTGCAGCCGCCGCTGGGAATTTCGGGCGATCCGATGCGCTTAATGTTCGATCGCGATTTGACGCCTCACCCTCAATACGCTGCTTTTTACAAGTGGCTGCAAAATGATTTTCAAGCTGATGCTGTGGTTCACTTCGGAATGCACGGCACTGTGGAATGGTTGCCGGGATCGCCTCTGGGAAATACAGGCTATTCTTGGTCGGATATTCTGTTGGGAAGTTTGCCGAATCTTTATATCTACGCCGCCAACAATCCCTCGGAATCGATGTTGGCAAAACGGCGCGGTTACGGTGTTTTGATTTCTCACAACGTGCCGCCCTACGGCCGCGCTGGTTTGTACAAGGAATTGATGGCTTTGCGGGATTTGATTGCGGAATATCGGGAAGATACTGCAAAGAATTATGTGCTGAAAGAGGCTATTTGCAAGAAGGTTTTAGATAGCGGTTTGGAGGCTGATTGTCCGTTTGAGGATGCTCGAAAGTTGGGGATTGCTTTTAGTTTTGAAAATGTGGGAATGTTCAGTGCTGATGCTTTTAACCGCTATCTTGTGAAGCTATACGAGTATTTGCAGGTGGTGGAATCTCGCTTGTTTTCTTCTGGTTTGCACGTTCTCGGGGAACCGCCTAATTCTGAGGAAATGACCTCTTATCTTGAGGCTTATTTTGGGGATAGGTTGTCGGAGGAACAGGTGAAAGCAATTGTTTCGCAAACAAGCACAGGCAAGATGCCTGTGCCAGAAGAGGGGTTTGGTGAGGTTTTTGAGGAGGGCTTGCTAGTTAGGGATTTGTTGTTGCAAACTACGGATGAGTTGACTAATCTTTTGCGGGGTTTGAATGGGGAATATATTCTGCCGGCACCGGGCGGGGATTTGTTGCGGGATGGGGCTGGGGTGTTGCCAACTGGTCGGAATATTCATGCTTTAGACCCTTATCGGATGCCTTCTCCTGCTGCTTATGAAAGGGGCCGCGAAATTGCTCGGAAAATAATTGAGAAGCACGTTAAAGAACAGGGTAAATATCCTGAGACTGTGGCGGTGATGCTGTGGGGTTTGGATGCGATTAAAACGCGGGGCGAATCTATTGGAATTCTGCTAGAATTGGTGGGGGCTGAACCTCTTAAAGAAGGTACTGGACGAATTGTTCGCTATGAGTTAAAACCGTTAGCTGATGTCGGTCATCCCCGGATTGATGTGTTGGGAAATCTTTCGGGTATTTTCCGTGATAGCTTTGTGAATATTATTGAATTGTTGGATGATTTGTTTGTGCGGGCGGCGGATGCTGATGAACCGGAGTCGGAGAATTTTATTCGCAAACACGCTTTAACTTTGCAGGCAAAAGGTGTGCAGAATTATTCGGCAAGGTTGTTTTCTAATCCGGCTGGGGATTTTGGTTCTTTGGTTAACGATAGGGTTGTTGATGGTAGTTGGGAATCGGGGGATGAGTTGGGGAAAACTTGGGAAAGTCGCAATGTTTTTAGTTACGGGAGGAAGGATAAGGGGGAAGCGAGGCCGGAGGTTTTGACTCAGTTGTTGCAAGGGTGCGATCGCATAATTCAAGAAATTGATTCGGTTGAATACGGTTTGACTGATATTCAAGAGTATTATGCGAATACTGGCGGTTTGAAGAAAGCCGCAGAAAAGCAGCGCGGCAAAAAGGTTAACACGAGTTTTGTAGAAAGTTTTTCTCAGGATACAACTCCTCGCAATTTAGAAGATTTGCTGCGCTTGGAATATCGAACTAAGTTGCTCAATCCTAAGTGGGCTAACGCGATGGCAAATCAAGGTTCTGGCGGTGCTTATGAAATTTCGCAGCGGATGACGGCATTAATTGGTTGGGGCGGAACGGCTGATTTTACTGATAGTTGGGTGTACGATCAGGCGGCTGATACTTATGCTTTAGATGAAGAGATGGCGAAGAAGTTGCGGGAGGCTAATCCTGAAGCTTTTCGCAATATTGTCGGCAGAATGTTGGAGGCTAACGGGCGTGGTTTGTGGCAGCCGGATGCGGATAAGTTACAGCAGTTGCGAGAGTTGTATGAGTTGACAGATGAGAAGATTGAAGGGGTGACAGTGTAGTTTTTTTAGTCTAAATATATAGGGGCGGGCTAGAAGCCCAACCCCTACTCCCCACAATAGTTTCAAAATTTTTCAGGTGCAAGTTAGAGGCGCGGCTATTAAATACCTCGATCGCCCTGCGGTTTTGCTACAGGAACTGACGGTTTCTTGTTTGGAGAATTAAAAGCTCGATCGACCATATCTCCAAAGGGAACAAACTGCGGTGCAGATGATTGAGTTCCTGTTCTGAACGTTGTAACTGGCCCACCGCCGTCTTGGGCAAAATTAATCAATCTCGTTAAAGCATCACCGGGATTTTTAGCATTTCGCTTGTCTAGGGTGAACAGCAGATTTTGAGAGTTGCAGCGCCCCCGTCCGTTCACGTAACAAACTACGGGCAAGTTATTAACAATTCCTGTTGTTAACTGCAAGTTGCTCAATCTTCCGCCATTCTGAGCAACAGCTTTGGTCAATCTATTGGAAACAATTTGACAGCGCTGCCAAGGTGTATATTCGCGGCCGAACTCGGTAGATTTCCACAGAATCATCGGATCGGTCGTGACATTTCCGCGTCGCGCAATTGTCACAAAATTGCGACCGGAAGTAACGCACTGAAATGTTGTTCTAGTGCTATTCCAAGAGTTGCTGGCTGGAGCTGCTTGCACTTGGCTTGCAAAGGCGACAGTACCGGTGAAAACTACAGCGGATGCTAATAAGGGTGCAGTCAATTTCATAATAATTCCCGCCACTAAGGCAGCTAAATTTATGTAGGAAGTCATAGTTATAGGGACAGGGCAGTGTCCCTACCTATTCCAATTCTGCTGGTTGGCTGTCGCACCCGGATACTTTTCAAAAATTAAATCAGGTTAGTTGCACCTCATGTCTGTAGGTACATGGCAGTGCGGTGTCTTTTTTTCAAAAATTGGCAACGCGGCTGTAGAGGCATCGCACTGCCCTCTCCTTGTTTCAAAACTTCGAGACCACTGCTGCACAAGCATCCTAGATAGTGTTTTTAGCTACATTTTACAAAGCCAGGAGAGTCAACAATGGTAAGTAAAATTACAAAGGACAGCTCGGAAATTGGCTGGCAAATAACTTTTTATGAAACCTCGAATCATTGTTTGCGGGTTGGGCCACACGGGACACAAGATTTTTTGTTTGTTGAGACAGCAAGGAGCGATTGTGGTTGGTATTAGCGATCGCCCAATTCGCAGCGAAACTTCTGATGTAGTTGTCGGCAATTTGCAAGCAGCTTCTACCTTGTTGGCGGCGGGCATTCAAAACGCTAATACTTTAGTAATTGCAGGAGACGATGATGCTGTGAATTTGGCAGTTTTGATGCAGGCGAGGATTCTCAATCCGAGGATTCGCATTATCAACAGATTGTTCAATACTAGCTTGGGCGACAGACTCGATCGCACTTTGCCCGATCACACTTCCATGAGCGTTTCATCATTGGCTGCTCCGGTTTTTGCCTTTGCTGCTCTCGGAAGTCAGGCGATCGGACATTTGCGTTTGTTCGATCGCACTTGGCCGATTCACGAAGAATATATCGATGAAAATCATGCTTGGAAAGGCCGAAAGTTGAGCGATTTGTGGAACGATCGTTCGCGAATGTTGATTTATTATCTGCCGGCTGCTAACAAAATTGATTTAGTATCGGCGGTGCTTGCCGAGCAGCAATGCCAGCAGGGCGATCGGCTAATTGTTGCCACTCAGCCAACTGTGCGCAGCCCCCGAAAAAATTTAAGTCAAACACTGCTCAAAACCTTAACTAACCTGCGCCGATTTCAGCAGCACAGCCAAGCAACAGTAATTGTTCTACTGACGCTGCTGTCAATGATTGTAGTTGCTACTGCTACCTATATTTGTGTTGACGATAATATCTCAATTGTTGATTCTCTCTATTTTTCAGTAGGGATGATTACCGGAGCAGGAGGCCATGAAAAAGTGGCTGAACAAGCTCCCGAAAGCATTAAACTATTTACAGTTGTCATGATGTTAGTTGGAGCAGGTATCATCGGCATTTGCTACGCACTGCTCAACGACTACGTATTGGGAACTCGCTTTACTGAATATTGGGATGTAGCGCGAGTTCCAGGGCGCAGTCACTACATAATTTGTGGACTCGGCGGCACGGGAATACAAATTGCGAAAGAACTCCACACTAATGGTTTTGAGGTTGTGGCGATCGAGCAAGATCCGAACTGTCGGTTTTTAAGTATGGCTCGCTCTCTCAAAATTCCGGTTATTCAAGGAAGTGCTAGTGTTCCCGCCACTTTAGAAGCTGCTAATATTAAGCAAGCGGCATCTCTTTTGGCAGTTACTAGCAACGATATGTCTAATTTAGAAATTGCCTTAAGTGCTAAAGGATTAGCACCAAAACTACCAGTTATTGTCCGCAATCAAGACTCTCATTTTGCTCTGATGGTGCAGCAAGTTTTTGAGTTTGAATCTGTGTTGAGTTCGACGGAATTGGCGGCACCTGCTTTCGCGGCGGCAGCTATTGGAGGGCGAATTTTGGGCAACGGGATGACTGCCGATCGTCTTTGGGTTGCTTTGGGTACATTGATTACACCGGCACATCCTTTCTGCGGCCACCGCATTCAAGATGCTGCTATGTCTGCTGATTTTGTGCCTTTGTATGTGGAAACTAATTGTCAAACTATTCACGGTTGGGATTTGCTGAATTGTTGTTTGAGTGCGGGAGATGTTTTGTATTTGACGATGCCGGCGAATCGCCTCGATCGACTGTGGATAAACACCTCGGAATTAAAAGTTAAAGATTTTACCCGGTAATTTAGACAATTTGCAATTATAAACCTGATAGAATTGGGGAAGTATAGTAAAAAGAACAAACAGGTTCTCAATTAGCTGCTATTTAGAATGAGAAAATTTTTAGGATTAGTTGTGTTCGGGATGATAATGGCGATCGCCTCTGTAGCTGTCGCGGCTCAACCTTTGTTTGTTGCTTATCCTCCGACTAACCACAAAACTACAGCCGATCGCATCTTTTTAATCGGCACAGCGCCCGCACCGGGACAAGTTTTGGTAAATGGCAACCAAATTTCGCGCACCGCATCCGGGCATTTCGCCCCGACTTTTCCGCTGCAACTCGGCGAAAATGTCTTTACCTTGCGTTACGAAAATCAGGAAGTCAAAATTAAGGTGACGCGCCAGTCGAATCAGCCGGAAGTCCCTGCAGGATTGGCTTTTGCTAAAGATTCCCTGACGCCGAAAGTCGATGTGGCGAGTTTGCCGGGCGAATATATTTGCTTTGGGGCGATCGCACCTGCCAATGCTCGAGTTGCGGTAAAATTGGCCGGCGTTACTATTCCTTTAAAAGCGCGATCGCAAGTCGAACTACCCGACAACAAATCTGTACTGTTAGGTGAAAACTCTCCGATCGAAAAAGGCGGCAGCGAACAGTATCAAGGCTGCGGTAAAACTCCTGAGAACGCCCTCTCATCTAAGGGAGAAACAGTTGATTTAGGCGTGCCTTTATTTGAGCTAACAATGAACGATCGAACTATCAGCCAGCAGGGTACTGGCAAGATTTCTATTCTTTCTCCGGCTGACTTAGAAATAGCTGAAGTAACAGCAGATCCTGGTGTCGCTAGAACCGGGGCGAGTACAGATTTTTCTCGAATGACACCGCTGCCCAAGGGAACACGAGCAACAGTTATCGGGCGCGATGGAGAATGGGTCAGACTCGATTACGGTGCTTGGATTAAAGCCTCGGAAGTGCGAATTGTCCAGGATTCAGTGCCTCCGCGATCGATTATTCGCAGCGCCAGTTCGCGTCAAGTTTCCGGCTGGACAGAGGTCTTATTTCCCTTAGAAATACCCGTCCCAGTCACCGTGCAAGAAGGAGAACGCACCTTCACTTTAACGCTGTACAATACTACCGCTCAAACTGACATTATTCGCGTCCAGGATGACCCGGTAATTTCGCGTTTGGAATGGCAACAAATCTCGCCGCTGCAAGTACAATACACTTTTAATCTCAAATCAGCGCAGCAGTGGGGCTATAAATTGAGATACGAGGGCACAACTTTAGTGCTGTCTTTAAAACACCCGCCGGCAAATACAAGCATGATGCCTGTGTCGCAAGCAAAGCCGCTGTCGGGAATTAAGGTTCTCATCGATCCGGGACACGGCGGGCCAGAGGATGGAGGTGCGGTGAGTCCAGTGGGAATTAGGGAAAAAACAGTAGCTTTAACAGTGTCGAAATTGGTGCGAGATGAATTGGTAAATCGCGGCGCGAACGTGCTAATGACGCGGGTAGAAGATGTCGATTTGGATTTGCCGCCGAGGGTGGAAATGATTCAAAAAGAAGAACCTGCGATCGCAATTTCACTTCACTACAATGCTTTGCCCGATAACGGCGACGCGATTAATACTAAAGGTGTCGGCGCTTTCTGGTTTCACCCGCAAGCGCACAGTTTGGCAATGTTTTTGCACAATTATTTAGTTGCCAAGTTGAACCGTCCGAGCTATGGTGTATTCTGGAACAACTTAGCAATGACTCGTCCTGCCGTTGCTCCATCTGTTTTAATGGAATTGGGATTTCTGATCAATCCCGAAGAGTTTGAATGGATTGTGAATCCGACAGAACAAAAGAAGTTAGCCGAGGCGATCGCCCAAGGTGTTACCGAATGGTTTGCCTCTGTAAAATAACAGTTAGTAGTAAGGAGTGAAGTCCTTATCAAAAAGTTCACAGTCAGGACTTCTGTTCGACCCATCCAAGGAAATGAAATAATGCTAATCTTTACTCAATCAAAAGCCTTTTTTATTGCAGCCGCAGTTGCAACTTTTAGCTTCTCGCTTTACAGCTTTCCTGTTTTCGGAAAGCAGCAAAGTCTTAATCCGGCAAAAGCAGAAGCTTTAAAAAAGCGAACTCAATGCTCGTTTATTACAGGTAAAGGTGGCGCTGTTAACATTCGCAAAGGCCCAGGCAATCAGTACCCGGTTGTTGCTAAATTGAAAAGGGGAGACGGAGTTAGGGCCCTCAGCAGACAAGGTAATTGGGTGAAAATTGCGGCCAGATTTTCGGGTAATCCTCCTAATGAAACTTTTACCATTCTTGACGGTTGGGTGAGCAATCAATTTATTAATGGCTGTTCCGAAGACCAATTTGACAGGTGGCGGAAATAGGGAATGGGGTTTGTAGTAAGGACTTGAGTCCTGAGTTTTGATGAATGCTAAAGTCCTCACTACAAACACAATTAGGAAAGTTTTAAAAGTGGTACAAAAAAGACGATCGCCCTGCTTCATGATTGCACTGGAGTTGAGACTAAGCTGTTGTGTATTTAAATAGGGTATAATAGAACATTTATTTATTAAATCATTACAAAAAAGCCAGCCAAAAATCATCTCTATCCAAAACAGATAGAGAAACTACAGAAAGCTTTGAAAGAGGAAGAACACGGAGATATCAGAGGGTTGTATCGCAGTTTCAATGCACAACACCTTACTTGATATAATGAGCCAATTGCCTAGTTAGTATCCAGAATTGATTTGACGAATTTAGCTATGAAACAAACACCAAAATTTTATATTGTCAAACGTCCTGCGGGTAATTGCGAAATTTTGCCGCTCGCCCAACTCGAAGAACAAAACCCCAGTATTATTGAAAAGTGGGGCCCTTACGATTCGCCCGAAGATGCGATCGCCCGCCGCATCGGATTAATTCGCGCCGGGAAATGCCAGCCGCAATGACGGATTGCGATTACTTTCCTCCCCATGGCGAAAGCTAACGCGATCTCAAATCTGTTAGCATCGCAATTATTCCTATCTCTATTCTCGACCTCTGCGTGAATCAGCGTCAATCCATGGTCATCTGCGGTTAATACATTCTCTTTTTTTAACCGCAGATACAGGCAGATAAACACAGATTAACGCAGATGAATTAGATCGATTACAGTTGCACCGTCCGCAGTTGACTGTTGACTGGATTTTACGCCCGACGATGCTACCGAATTTGAGATGAGTCACAATGACGGATTGCCAAAAATAGCGAAGCATTCGAGTTGAAAATCTGGGCTTTTAGCCGTGATTCTTCCCCCGAATGCTTTTTTTAACTGACATCCTACACAAGTTTTTTACTTCGATTTAGAAGGTGCTGCACTCGGTTTTACCTGCGCCGCAGTCGGCTTAGATGGCGCTGCATTCGGTTTCGACTCCGCCTTATCATTCCCAGTTTTACCAGTAACTTGCTGTGTCAAAACTTCCATAGCTTTGGCGTACTGCGGATCTGCCGCCGTAGCAATTTTATCGCGATCGCGCCTCAATTCCTGTTTTTGAGCCTCGGTGAGTTCTACTTTAAAATCCGGTTCAATCCCGGCGTGGTTGATATCAGTGCCGTTGGGAGTAAAATACTTGGCAATTGTCACCGCTAAACCGGCACCATTTCCCACACCGCGTACTGACTGAACTAAACCTTTACCAAATGTCTTTGTCCCTACTAAAACCGCGCGTTTGTTGTCTTGTAAAGCGCCGGATAGAATCTCGCTAGCACTTGCTGAACCGCCGTCTACCAGTACAACTAACGGTTTGTCTGTGATCGCTGCCTTGTTTGCAGTTTGTCTATCGGCCTCACCGACTCGATCGACCGTCGAGACGATCGTACCTTCTTTGAGCCACATCCGAGCAATTTCAATACTTCCGTACAGCAACCCGCCGGGATTGGAACGCAAGTCTAAAATATAACCCGTTACCTTTTTCTGTTCCAAATCCTTAATTGCCGATCGCATTTCCGATGCAGCATTGGCACTGAACTGATTTAAGCGAATATAGCCGACTTCTCCGATCGGGGTTTTCTGCACCGACTTCCGCACTGGATGAATTTCTATTTTAGCGCGTTTCAGCTTAAATTCTAATTCCTTGCTTCCACGCAAAATCGTCAGCGTCACCTCGGTATTCGCCTGGCCGCGAATCAAAGTTACCGCTTGATTCGTATCCATGCCTTCTGTGCTCTTGCCGTCAATCTTAGTAATGATATCTTTTGCCAGAATACCAGCAGTAAAAGCAGGGGTATCTTCGATCGGCGAAATCACCACCAACTTTTTGGTTTCCTCATCTTGAGTCAACTGAATCCCCACTCCTGTCAGTTCCCCAGAAGTTTCAACCTGCATATTCTTGAACTCTTGAGGGTCCATAAACCGCGTATAAGGATCGTCAAGCTTCTTCAGCATTTCCCGAATTGCTTTGTAAGCTTCGTCGTCGCTGGTATAAGTCCGGTTCAAATAATCATTCCGCACCGCTTTCCAGTCAACCTGGTTAAAAGTGCCATCCACATAGCTTTTGTCTATAATCTGCCAAACTTCATCAACCAATTCTTTAGGGCTTCCCCGAAAAGAAGCCAGAGATTTAGAACTGCAACCAGCGTTCGCAAGAGTTACAGCAGTGAGTACCACCGCTGCTGCACTTAGAACAAGCCCTCGTTTTGTTATAACCATTTGTCTGACGCGCGGGACGAAAAGAGTTCAGAATAATTACGCTCAATCTAACACAAGCAAGGCCCGGTGGCAGTTGGCGTACATATATTATTCAACTTTGCCGAGTTCTATTCAGGGCGGGCTCGCGTGCCCACCCCTGAATAGAACACTCACTCTTTGTGAAACAGGCCCTCCAGCTTCTGACAAAGGTGCTCTTCAGTCGGTTTAAACCGACTTCAGCTATGAGACAGGGGTTTCAACCCCTGTCGGACTGTCGGAGTGTCGGACTGTCGGACTCTCACAACAGAGAAAGAATCGGCTAAGGATCGACCCAGCGATCGTCCGATTTAATCAAATTAATCAATTCTGCCACGCCTCGGTCTTCCGGCACTTTCTTAATTTCTTCCCGGCCCCGGTACAGCGAAATATAACCCGGTTGCTTCCCGACGTAGCCGTAATCAGCATCAGCCATTTCTCCGGGGCCATTGACAATACAGCCCATTACTGCTATGTCCAAACCCGTGAGATGCTTCGTAGCCTCTCTCACTTGGTGTAACACTTCCTCTAGATTAAACAAAGTGCGACCGCAGGAAGGACAAGCGACATACTCAACCATCGTTTTCCGCAGTCCCAAGGCTTGCAGGATGCTGTAGCAGACGGGAATCTCCTTTTCTGGGGCCTCTGTCAGCGAGACGCGGATAGTGTCGCCGATACCGTCAGCTAACAAAGGTGCCAGGCCTGCGGTGGATTTGATGCGGCCGTATTCGCCGTCTCCTGCTTCCGTGACGCCCAAATGCAGGGGGTAATCCATGCCGAGTTCGTCCATCCGGTGCACCATCAAGCGGTAAGCAGCCACCATCACCGGCGCGCGGGAGGCTTTCAGGGAAAGTACGATGTTGCGGAAGTCTAGGGATTCGCAAATTTTGATGAATTCCAGGGCCGATTCCACCATTCCTTCGGGCGTGTCGCCGTAGGTAAACAGCATCCGTTCGGCGAGGGAACCGTGATTGACGCCGATTCGCAAAGCTTTGCCTTGGTCGCGCAGGGAAATCACCAGAGGTTCCAGGGTTTCGCGGATTTTTTCGCCAATTTCGGCGAATTCGGCATCGGTGTATTCGGTTCTGTCGGCTTTCGGCTTCTCGAACACGTAAAGTCCCGGATTGATTCTCACTTTGTCTACGTGTTTCGCCACTTCGAGGGCAATTTTCATGCCGTTGTGGTGGACATCGGCGACGAGGGGCACGGGTTGGTAGGTGGAGTGCAGTTTTTGCTTGATTTCGGCTAAAGCTTTGGCGTGGGCCATGCTGGGCACGGTGACGCGGACGATTTCGCAGCCAATTTCGTGCAAGCGGCGAATTCCGGCGACTGAACCGTCGATGTCGAGGGTGTCTTCGTTAATCATCGACTGTACGACGACGGGGTTGCCGCCGCCGATCGTCACGCTACCGACTTTGACGGGACGGGTTTTGCGGCGTTTGATGGTGGTGTCGAAAATCGGTTGGCTAGATGCGGTTTTAGTTGGATTTGGTAGAGTTTGCATAAGTGATTGCTAGTGTTCTGTTACCAAGCTCTATAAAATTCTGTTTCCTATTTTTCAGGTTGCCATAGAAAGGGTCTGTTTGGACAATGAGGTTTTGGGATTTAGGATTTGGGATAGAAGTACGATCGAACTTGTAAGTCACATTATGTAGTTTTGGGCGTAAGGGCGATCGATTTTTTAGTATTAAAATTTAACATTCCGGGTCGGCAAGATGCCCATTCCACAGATGAATCCGGGGGCTTGTTTAACGGTTGAGAAATTTTAGGTACAATTTAAAATTATTGTGGGCGATCGCATCTAGCAAAATTATCTCGATAGTTTGGAGTCTTAAACACTTATGCCAGATGAAACGATTTGGATTGTGACCGCCGATACTTCGGACGAGTCTCCTGATGCACCTGATTCTGACGGTGCGAAGAATGGGGGACATATAGGCCTGGATTGGAGTGATGCTTGGGACGCGCAGCCAAATGAGCCGACCCAAAAGCAGGCGGCAAAAGCGGTTGATAGCTTGCGACTTCACAATGTCAGTATCAAGAAATTAGAAAAAGAATTGGTTGACTTCATGCAAACGGTAGATCAAATGTTCAGCCGTGCGGATGCGGAAGCTGACATGAAAGCGATCGAGTTATCTGAAATTGAGTTATCCGTTGCGATTAACGCCGAGGGTTCTTTCAGTTTAGTCGGTCTGGGAGCTAAAGTTGCAGATACCAGAACTGTATTGTTGAGATTTAAACGGAAGTCTTAAGGTGAGATGGGAAAAAATTGGGCGATATCCATTGGCATCAATAAATATGATTTCCTGCAACCGCTGAAGTATGCAAAGCGGGATGCTGAATTAATGCAGGAGTTTCTTTGCAATCAGGCGGGGTTTGAGCAAGTTTTGTTATTCTCAGATGACTCGACGCCTGATTTTATGGGTAGATCGACTCGTCCTTCTTTTACCAATCTGAGACGAGTTTTGAGGACAATGTTTGACAAACCTTTTATGGGGGATGGGGATAATTTTTGGTTTTTTTTCAGCGGTCACGGAGTACCCGATAATGGATGCGATTACATAATGCCCGTTGATGGCGATCCGGGGGATGTTGCAAATACGGCGATTCCAATTAGTTACGTTACTCAATGCCTGCGTCGATGCGGTGCTGATAATGTTTTGCTAATTCTGGATGCTTGTCGAAAACAGGGAACTCGCTCTGGGGAAGGAATTGGCAAACAAACTGCTGACATAGCAAGAGAAATGGGAGTGATCAGCATTTTTTCTTGCAGCCCAGATCAGTATTCTTACGAAATAGAAACTTTACAGCAAGGAGTTTTTACCAGTGCGTTACTAGAAGGGTTAGGCATTCAAGGTAAATGTGCAACTGTTGAGCGATTGAATGATTATTTGCGTTGGCGAGTTCCTGAACTTATCCGGCAACATAAAAGCGAAAAAGTGCGGCAAATGCCTTATACTATTGTGGAACCTGTCACAAAGTATCATTTGATTATTTTGCCGAAGTACGCAACTTTGGCTGATATTGCTGCGCTCAAAATTGATGCTTTCCAGGCAGAAGCTGAGAAAAACTTTGAACTGGCAGAACAGTTATGGATTCGCGTATTAGCTGCGGCTTCGGGTAAGGATATGTCTGCTATTGAGGCTATCAAAAGAATCGATCGGTTACAGAGAGAAGATCAGGCATCCTCGCATCGAGGGGTTATCTGGGGAACAGTATATCAAGATAATTCTGTTAATACCAGCGTTGGGAAGCAAGCGGAATCTCCATTATCTCCAAAATCTCAACTTATAACGAATATTACTCCTATTGAGCCTGATGTTCCTCTCAAATCTGAGCGGGGAGTAGACTACACTAAGTTGCGCGATTTACTGGCAACAGGACAATGGAAAGAAGCGGATGGGGAAACGCTAAAAAAAATGCTGGAAGTAGCGGATAGAACAAATGAAAAGTGGCTGAGGGAGGAAGATATTGATCGACTCCCCTGTGAAGACTTACGAACTATTGACCAACTTTGGGTAAAATACAGTAACGGACGTTTCGGCTTTTCGGTGCAGAAACGCATCTATGAAAGTCTGGGGGGAAGCAGAGGAGAATATGATCAGAAAAGTTGGGAAGCTTTTGGCGATCGCGTAGGTTGGCGTGTGAATAGTTGGTTCTTAGGTTGGGGTGTGAATAGTTCGTGGATAGGATATAATGATCTAAAATTCAACACCAAAGCACCTCAAGGACACTTCCCAAGGTGGTGGGGGGAGGGAGGGGTTGGTTTGTGGGGTTGTTTGAGGTCTCTTCTCTCGCGTCGAGACTTGTAGACTCTAACATCTAAGCGTTTCAGGGTTTCATAAAGATTTATTACAAAGGCAAAAACCACGAAACCACGACTGTTCTACGTTTCCGATACCTGGCACATTCGATTTACCAAATTACTAAAGAGTAGAAACTAGCTATTTTTTGATCGGCTGTAATAATAGCAGCTTGACCAAGAATTTCTTGATGGTACCCGCCACGTGATTTATCCGTGGAATCAATCCAAAATCTAAAATCGAAAATCCTCAAGCCCCCGCATTTATCCGTGGGGTCAATCTAAAATCTAAAATCTAAAATCTAAAATCGATTGACTTCTTTTGGCAACTGCTACAACCACTCTATCTGCTGGATCTCGGTGTTCCCATTCTAATTTGACACTTTCTAGCCAAATGTCCTCATCAATTGGAACGATCCGAATAACATTAGACTTTTTTAAAGTAGCGATATAGTCATCAATACTTACTCCTAAATCTAACTTATGATTTTTGATCTTGATAGCTATTTCCCAGATGGCCGTTGATGGAACCAAACCATTTTTTTCTTGTTCCATCTGCTGACAAGCATCTTTTGCCGATTGAGAAAGTTTCTCTGGATCTAAACTCCACCAGATGAGAGCGCAGGTGTCAAGGACAACTGTCATACTTCCTGCCATTCTTCAGTTGTTGGCGCAGTTAAATCTTCAAAATATTTTACTTTCCCCCGCATATCCTTAAATAATTCTTCAGTTGGAAGAGACTTTTCATACTGAGAAATTATCACAACTGGTTTAGCCCCATCCATCACTAAAATTTCTTCGCCTTCAAGCTCGACAACTCGCAAGAATTCGAGTAATTGACCTGTTAATTGACTTTTGTCTATGGTTTTCATAGGACAATGATTGGTGTTGTTTTCAAACTCTATTATACCTTAAGACGGTTCACTTAGCTAAGCCTGTCATTGCGCTACGGGAAAGTAATCGCAGGGACTATGAGGCTTTTGAGTTAAAGGAGGTGCGGGGCGAGCAATTCTTTTTTTCCTGATTAACTTTTACCCAATCTTACCTCATCTTTATGAGAAAAGCTATACTTAATGTATGGTGAAAGCTTTAGAGGCGATTTATCTACCAGATGCAAATCGATGGATTAATTGGATACAAAGGAGACATTAACAATGCTATCTGTCGCATTGCCGAAAGCCGTAGCAGCCGTATTTGCATAGATTGCACCCGGCGGTTGAAACCGATCGCGCACAAACAAAGTCTGCCTCCGCAGACAAGCGAAATTGAGGAGGCATTTAAGCGACATTCGATATCATAGCAAATCCTGCTTTAATCTCGGGTTGATTCTTCAGTCCCCCTCTGCTAGGACTTCGTTTGACAAGAAACGATTTCAATCGCCGATCGCCTAAAATCAAAAATCAGCTACAATTAAAAATTAACAAGCAATCAAAAAACATCGCCATGAGCGTAATTGCAGCCAAATGGACGATCGCCCAATACCACCAAATGATATCGGCAGGCATCTTGGAACATCGGCGCGTAGAGTTGCTAAAAGGAGAAATTGTAGAAATGTCGCCGGAAGGAGAAGCCCACGCCTATTTTAGCAGCGAAGCAGGAGCATATCTGATCCGGCTGTTAGGCGATCGCGCTACAATCCGATCGGCAAAACCAATTACCCTTCCTAACAACTCGGAACCAGAACCAGATATTGCGATCGTACAGCCCTTGGGCCGCACATACCTCGAACATCACCCCTATCCAGAAAATATTTTTTGGCTGATTGAATACTCTGATTCCACTCTCATCAAAGACTTGGAGACGAAAACGAAAATCTATGCTGAAGTCGGAATCCCCGAATACTGGGTAGTTAACCTCAAAAACAGACAGTTGGTCGTATTTCGAGACCCCCAAGACGGAGATTACGCTTCCAAATTCACGCTAACAGGTGGAACAGTTAACCCGATCGCATTTCCCGGTGTAATTATATCCGTAAGTGCGATCGTCAGCAATTAAGGCAATTCTCCTATGATTTAAAGCAGGTTTGATAGAGGTAGAGCGAGATTTGCCGTTGGGTGGGAGCGGGTTTATGAGATTATGGGTCAAAGGCACAGATTGTTTGTAAAACTCGCCCCTACGAGAATTCATCCCGCCGCCGACTCCAACCACCCAATCAAATCCTCTTGACTCCTAAAATCCAACAAAGCCTCTCCCAAATCATCTAACTGTTCCCCAGATAACCCCTGGATGCGAGTTTGAACTTCCTGTGTAACCTCACCCACCCGCCGCACTATCTGACGCATAATTAATCCTATTTCCCCTTCAATTTTACCCCTTTCGATTCCTTGTTCGATTCCTTGTTCGATTCCTTGTTGTATTCCCCGTTCAATCCCCTGTTGTATACCAATTTCTATCCCTTTCATCACAGACCCGATTTGGTCTTGGATAAACATTTCTCGTTTGTCTACATCATTCAATTCGTCAAGTGTCAAATTTGCTCTGTTGGCAATTCCCAGCGCGGTATTAATCTCTTCAATAGACCCCAATTTATCTGGTACTGTTTCTAAAGAGGGCGCGTTTTTCATAAAGTAGATCCATTTTTCCGGCAGAGTTTCGAGTTCATTCAATTCTTTTTTGAATTTCGGTAACTCCACAAAGACTAACTTTAACTCGCAGTTGGGATAGACGAATTTCTCTTCAGTTTCTGTGAATTCAAAATTAGAAATTAGTTTTTCGGTGTTTTCAAATAAGATAAAGTCGGTGATGGTTAAAGCAATGACCGGATTTAACTTTAAATAACCTTCTCCGGCTTTGAGTTGAGTAGAATAGGTTTTGGCTGCATTGTACACTACCCGTTTTTCAAAGGCGGCGACGTTGAGTACCTGCATTTCAACAATCACGGTTTTGTTGCCGGTAATCTTGGCTTTGACATCCAGGTAAGTGTCTTTCAATCCTGTAACGCTTCCGGCTGAATAAGGGTCAATGATTTCTATTTCTTGGATTGTTGGTTCTCCGTTATACAGCATTGCATTTAGGAAGCTGATTAAAATTTCTGGATGTTCGGAAGAAGCGAATATTTTTTTGAATGCAAAGTCTGTTTTGGGACTGATGAAACGCATATTATAGAAGGAAGAGGGAAGAGGGAAGAAGGAAGAAGGAAAATGCAATATTTTAGGGGTTTTTAGGTTGGTAGTTGCGCTTTACAACCCTTAGCGCAACTACGAAGTTTTTCAATTATCAGCCTGTGGCTTCATTAGTAGTTGCAGGCGACATCGCGAGTTTTCCAGCTATATCCATAGTCGCCAGCTTCAGCACTTCATTAAAAGCTAAACCCCGAATTTTGAGTTCCCACCGAATGCCTTTTGCTTTCATTCGCTTGGGTTTCCGCATATCGACATCAGCAGCTTTTTGATGCAAGAGCAAATATTTCATTGCTGCTGTAGCTTCAACTTTTGTGGGAAATGCAATATAGCTGATAAATCCGCCGTCCCAGTGATTGGCGTTGCGGACGCTGCTGATAGTCGCAACTCTCGGACTAAAGCGGTTCCAGTAAAAGTCGCTGTAGCCGATCGACTCTGTTTTTACTTGGAGTTTGTTTGCCATTTGACTTAACTCCTATAACCTTGTGTGCGGGGTTGGCAGCACCAATTTGCTGCTGTTACTATTATAGCAAATTAATTGGGAATGGGGAATGCGTTATGGATAATTGCGATTATCATGTTCGGTTATACCAATTTAAAAACGTCTTGCGACAGTCCTCAATCTAATGCCAATATTAAAAGTCGCCTCGCGGCGGACACGGCAATGCCGTTTCCCTACATAATTGGTATTATGTCGCTGGGGATACGGTAACGTTCGCAGAATATGCGATTGCTTCACTCCGAGTAAAGCTGTATTCGCCATGACAATTAATGACTAATGACTGCTGACTGTTGACTGTTGGCTGTTGGCTGATGCCTAAAACCTCAATTCATATTCAGCAGTGACGCGGTTGTCTCCTTGAAAATTACTCGAACTCCTGAGTAAAAGTTTATCGCTCAATCGATAGCGCACAGTAAATTCTGTCGGTTGATTGGCTGACAAAACTCGAATGATTGAGGCTGAAATATTGCGCGTGATGTCAAACCCAACTTCTAAACCTAAACCGAGAGAACCCGCACCAGAACTGGAACTAGCTGTTTGTGCTTCGTTGCTTCTAATCCGAGTGGGAAATAAGCGAAATTCGCTCAATCCTGTGGCGTTAGTAATCGCAGATTGAATGTTGTTCAATAAACCCGCACCGGCTAAATTGGCGATCGCCAGCGTACTGTCTCCCTGTCCCAAAGTCTGCACGAAACTGCCACCTAACAGCGCTACAATCTCTGTTTGCGATCGACTCGGAGAACTCCTCAACTCCAGACTTTCGGCCAACTGAGAAGCCCTTCCCTGCACTAACGCTTGAATTCTGACACTCCGCACATTGCCGAAAGTTGTCGGTTCGTCTGCTATTTCAGAGGCTACAGATGTGCCGGGAGTGCGGAACCGCGTTACTTCCTGAACCGAAGTTGCTAATCTCACATCCAGCGTCGGATCGAGTCCTTGTGCTGGTACAAAGGTAGCAGTCTGCGGGTATCCCCGATCGAGTCTAAACTCCGTCGTAAACAAATTCACCGACCCGGAAGTCAACCGAATCGTACCCTCCGGGCGAAGGTCATCTAAAGTTCCATTCACCGTCAAACCCCCAGCGGCCTGAAAACTCAATATCGGCGCACTCGTTACCCGAATTCCCCGGCCCAAATTCAGCCGCAAATCGTTCAATCCAACTTCAAAGGAAGGGGAAGGGGAAGGGGAAGGGGAAGGGGAAGCAGCAACATCAGCCGCAGGGGAAGGAGAAGAGGTGGAATCAGAATCAGAATCAGAAGCAGAAGAGGACGAAGCTAACTCAGTTGTGCCGCCGCCGGGACTCCGGAGAAATACTTCACCGTTGTACAGTTCAATATTACCGCTCAACTGCGGGCGCCTAGCCGTGCCCCTTGCTTGCACTTGACCGACTACGCCGCCACTGTACAATCCTCTGAGGTTCACTGCCAACTTGTCTAAATTTACAGCCAAAGGATTATCCGCATCGACATCGCCCTCAGCAAAGGGCACAGACAGCGGAATCACGCCAGCGGCGACAACTTCTCCCTGACTCAACTGTCCCCGAATTCCCTCTACCCGAATACGATCGCCCTCAAAGCGCACCGTCCCAGTCAGCCCTGTCAGCGGTTCTGGGAAGGCTCTCGCCCGGACGGTTGCATTTTCAAAATTCGCAATTCCTTGCGCTACAGGCTCTTGCAGCGTCCCTCCGACGCGAATTTGCACCTGTCCCTGACCGCTGACCCATGCAACTTGCGGAGTCAATACATTAATAATTGCCAAACCTTCATTTTGCAAATTCGCCCTCAAATCGATTTGATTGCTATCAGCTTTCACCGCTGCAAACGGCAACTCAAAAGGCAAACTTCCCTGCACTTCAATCGGTTCGGTTTGAGTTACCAAAGCGCTGCCGCCAAAATTCAGGCGCGCGTTGCTGTAACTGAAACTGCCGTCGGCTTGTTTAATCGGTTCTCCGTTTAGCGTACCCTCAAGCAAACTCAATTCCCCGGTGGCTTGCGGGTTTTCCAAACTGCCGGCCAAATTCGCCCGCAAATTCAAATTTCCCGTGACATCCACAAAAGGTAATTCCACCAGTTTTGCCAACTCTTCGACGGGTACATTTTCTACCCGCAACTGCCCGGATTGAGCTTTTTGCCCGAGTTGTCCCGAAAAGCCGATCGCACTTTTGCCCGATCGAATTTCCAAAGGCAAAACAGTTAAAATCCCCTCCTGAAAACTGCCTTCAATGCTGAACTTTTCAGCGACATATTGTCCCCACTGCCAGTTATCGCCTTTCACGTTAAATTGAGCTTGCACGCCCGTTTGCAAAGAACCGGCAACAGCAATTTCCGCGCCGAAAGTGCCTTGCAATTCAGACAAGGCAGGCAATTTTTCCGATGATTTCACTGCCTGCTGCTGCTGCAAAATTGTTTCAATTTCTGCCAAGCGGCGCAACTGTTCGATTAGCGGGGCATCCGGTTCTCCGACTGCCACAGTTTGCACGTCGCCACTGTCACCGTAAACGGGAGGTTTTAGGCCTCTAGCCAAGTCGCCTAAATTGAAATATTGCAAAGCGGCTAAAACCTGCTGCAAATTCCCCTGCTGGACGTTAACTTTGCCGGCAAATTGCGGGTTGGCGCCTGTTTGAACATTGCCGGAAATTAAGTATTGACCGCTGCCTTGACGTAATATGCCGTTTGTGAGAGTGGCGCTGCCGTTAGCGTAGCTGAATTCGGCTTGGAAACTGTCACCTTTAATGTAGCCGATCGCCGGTTGGGCGATCGCAATTTGTCCGCTTGCTTGCAAAGTCGCCGGATTTAAAGGCATCTTCCAACCGGGCACATTCACTTGTCCCGAAACTGTACCAGTTATCGGCCCCAAACCGGCCTCTTTACCGGGTGATAGATTCAAAGCAGCCAGGGGAAAATCGCTTAAATTAACTCGCAAAGTTTCTCCCTCGGTTTGGCCCCTAGCCACAGATTCCCCGCGTTGAATTAAGAAAGATGTCGGCAGAAAAGATTGATTTAAAGCTACTTCAATTTTGTCGCTGGCACCGGCCAAACGCAAATCTACACTGTTCCCAGCATCCGCATTCACAGTCCCCGCCAGTACCGGGTCAAAAGCGATTTGATTTACTGCTAAATTCCGCACTTCCACGTCGCCAACTAAGCTGAGGGCGGCGAGGGTTCCGGTGAGGCTGCCGGTAAAATCGACATTGCCCCGTAGGGGTGCGTTTTGCTGTGAGGAATTTTTGCCCGCCACGGTGGACAAAAATGCTAGTTGTTCTGCAGGCAAAGCTTCCAGGTTAAAGTTGGCGAGTTTTACATTCAAGTCCAAGTTGGAAATCGAAGGCACTCTTTTACCTGCCAACTCGACGTTAACAAAGCCGTTTGCCGTCAAACCGGGAGTTGTGGCGTTCTCAATTTCCACCCGTTTGCCGTCCCAATTAAATACTGCCTCAAAAGGTTGTTTCAAAAACGGCAATTCCGAGATGCGGAAACTGCCGCCGGCGCGAACTGTTTGTAGGGAAGCGGCAATCGGGCCGGATAAATTGATATTGCCGTTAAACAGTCCTGCAAGCTGGGGGAGATTTTGGGCACCGGAGACTAAACCTTGGCCTTGCAAGCTTTGGCGCTGCGACTCAAAGGCTTGCTGGAAGCGACTTAGAGCAATTTGCTCGCCCTCGATAGACGCGCGCCAATTCCCCGATGCCGCGCTGCCAACCGCATTGACAGTTCCTCCGCCGTTGGCGAGTCGAATTTGTCCGTCGCCGTTGGCGGTGATGCCGTTGGCGGTTAGATTATCTACTGTTCCCAAAATGCGGACTTGGCCGTCGAGGGTTCCGTTAATTTCTGGCGGTAAATCCGCTGTCAGCAAACCTGTTTGTTTGAGGGTTTGTTCTAAATTGCTGACGGCAATTCCGTTGGTTTCTAGCAATGCTTGCAAGTTGCCGTTTTCCAATTTGGCTGTAGTATCGATCGCCCCGAGTCGATCGACCAAAATCCGTCCTTCTCCATTAGCACTAATTCCCTTGGCTGTCAAGTTATCCAAACTGCCCGCTGCTTGGAATTCGCCGTTAACTCTGCCGTCAAATCCTTTGGGCAAAGTCGCAGTCAGCGGAAACAGTTGGAGATTGCGAACAGTTTGTTCTAAGCGGCTGAGAATAACTCGATCGGCATCGGCGAAAGCTTGCCAGCGTCTGTCTTCTAATTTACCTCTAAAAGCGACAGCACCGTCGGCAATATTGAGTTGGCCGCTGCTGTTGACAGAAATATCGGCGGCGGTTGAATTATCAAGATTCCCGCTGGCTTGAATTTGATTCGATATTTGTCCGTCTAGCGATTTTAGATTTTGGATTTTGGATTTGAGATTGTTGAGGTTGGCGACTGTTTGGGGATTGTCAGCAGTGAAAGCCAAGCCAACATCTAACAGCGGCAATCCTAAATCTACCAGACGGCCGATCGAAGTGCGATCGGTTTCTGCTGTTCCCTGCCAATTTCCCGCTGCCAATTCTCCTTTAAAATTAACATTGCTGTCGGCAAGATTGAGTCTGCCGCTGCCGCTAGCATTGATGCTGCTAGCAGTCAAATTGTCAAGACTTCCCGATGCTGTAAATTGACTCGATAGCTGTCCGTCAAGCGATTTTAGATTTTGGATTTTGGATTTTAGATTTGCAGATTGCTGATTTTCGGGATTGAATGCTGAAGCTACATCTAAAATCGGCAGTGTCAAATCTACCAAGCGGCTGATGGAAGTGCGATCGGTTTGTGCTGTTGCTTGCCAGTTTCCCGCTACCAATTCTCCATTTAAATTGACATTGCTGTCGGCAAAATTGAGCCTGCCGTTAGCATTAATATTGATTCCGCCGGCAGTCAAATTGTCAACATTTCCCGCGGCTTGAAATTCACCTGCTAGCTGTCCGCCGAGCGATTTTAGATTTTGGATTTTGGATTTGAGATTATCTAGATTGGCGGTCGTTCCCCGTGCTAAAAACGGCAAGCCAATATCAATTAATTGATTGACGGCAACTTTTTCAGTGTTGCCGACAACTTGCCAGTTGCCCGATTCTAGTTCGCCATTAACGTCAACTATACTGTCAGAAATATTCAGCGTTCCTTTGCCCGTCGCAGCGATCGCCTTTAAACTCAAATCGTCCAGAGTTCCCGCGGCTTCGAGGGTTCCGCTGAACAAACCGGCTAGTTCAGGAGGCAAATTAAGCCCCGGCAGGACTTGCTGCAAACGGTTAAGCGCCAAGCCATTGCCCTCGATCAAAGCTTGCCACTGACGGTTTTTTAGCGCTGCATCCACGTTAACAGAAGCGTCGCCAATTTTCACAACTGTATTTTGTAAATCCGCCGAATTACGTCCGGCTCGAATTTCGCCCGCTGCGGGGAAAGTTGCTTGCGGTGCTTGCCATTGAACTCTCGCTTGAATGTTGTCTAACGGGCCGAAAATTTGAGTTTTGGCGGAGACACTGCCAATATTAACACCAGCAGGAATTGGGAGAGCGTAAATTTGGGCGATCGCGTCTCCGGGTACATTTTCAGCTTGGAAGTCAAACACCAAACCCGATCGCGAATTCTCACTTCCCAATGCAATATCAACTTCACCTTTCCCGCCAATTTTACCGCCCGCAGCCGGCACTACCAAAATATCGCTCAAAGTCAAAGCTAAAGAGGAAAACGGGGGAATAGAAGATTGAGAATTGGGAGTTGGGATTTGAGCCATTCTCCCCCGTTCCAATTTGAAATTAGTGCTAATATTATTTAATTGCAGTCGATCGACTGTAGCGGGTTTTGTCGAGGCGATCGTACCTGTCAGCACCGGCATTGCAACTGTTCCAGTCAGCTTGGCATCCGCCTTCACTTCCCCCGCCACAGCCACGGGCAATACTACTTTCTTCCCTAACTCTGTTTCCACCGCACTGACAACACTTGCCAAAGCGACTGGTTGCACGTTCGTTGTCAGATTGAAGCTAGCTTGTTGGAGATTAAAATTAGCTCCAGTCGCAACTGTTCCTGCTATTTTCAGCGGAATTAAACCGTAATTAGCCGCCAGACTATCGACAATCAAGTTAGTTCCCTGAAAGCGCAACTGACCGCTGCTATTTTGTACTATCTGTTTCAGCGGAGAAATACTCGCTTGCACTCCTCCAAAACTAGCCGCTCCGGTAATTCCCGATACTTTATTGTCTCGCAATTGTACTGTCAAATTGCCATTTGCCAGACCTTTTTGTAAATAAATACGGGGAAGTTTCAACAAGCGAGCGAGGTCTGGCAAAGGCAAATTTTGACCTTGCAACTGCACGTTAGTTTGAGCCACAGGTAAGAGAGAATCAGCTTTAACTATAAAATTATCGCTGTTAGTAAACTGACCGTTTAGTTCGTAGAGAACGCGCTGATTTTGGTCGCGAAATAGAGCGCTGCCATTTTTCAAGCTTACAGAAATCGGAGCCGAAGTTTTCTGTCCGACTGCGGGACTCGGTACCAAAACTGCGGCGACATTTTCAGCTCGAATCGCGTCAACTTCAGTTTTAAATAAACCCGGAGATTTGCGCTCCCTAGTTGGAATATTAACCCAGCGACCTTTAGCATCCTGTTCGATATAAGCGCTGGGTTTAACTAAGGTAATGTCTAATTTGAGAGTGCGGTTGAACAGCAGTTGCCAAACTGAAAATTGCACTTCGACTGCTTCTGTAGAAGCGTAATCGGGATCGGTAGGAGTTGCAGGTAAAGTCGATCGGCCAAACCGCAAACTTGTCGGAGAAAATCTCTCCAAACGTCCTATTTGCACAGGCCGCTTCAGCAACTGACTGACTTCAGTTTCCACCAAAGGAGCTAACTTTTCCCGCACCCACGCCTGTGCTACGGCCACCCCAACCAAGCCGAGAATGCTCAATCCAGTACCGCTAAGCAGCAGCAGACGCCACCAGCGGCGGTGGGGACGGGGTGCGAGTTGATTTTTGTTATCGTCCGAGTTAGTCATGGGTGTTTCTCAAAAATCAGAGAATTCAGGAATTAAGGGAATCAGCCGATTTTAGACAGGTATAATTTCTGCGATTCGCCAGGATGCCTTCTGCCTTTGGTAGACTCACAAGTGAGGTCGGAAGTGCCGATCGCGCGTTAGCAAAGCCCGCCCCTACGGGGGCTACGCCAACGCAGAGAATCGAATTTCAAGATTCACGTCGCACTCCGGGTCAGAGTCCAATAACCTTTACTAAACTTAATCAAAACACGCAACACGATTTAACACCAAGTCCTCCAACTCCTCTAAATCCTCTCGATCCCGCCAGTGCAGGATCGATCGCCAATCTAAAATCTAAAATATAAAATCTAAAATCGGTTAGATTCCCCCTGCAGTGCAGTATCGATCGTCAATCTGAAATCTCAAATCTCAAACCAAGTCCTCCAAAGGTCCCAAATCCTCTCTATCCCGCCAGTGCAGGATCGATAGCCAATCTAAAATATAAAATCTAAAATCGGTTAGATTCCCCCTGCAGTGCAGTATCGGTTGTCAATCGGAAATCTCAAATCTCAAACCCAGTCCTCCAAAGGCCCCAAATCCTCTCGATCCCGCCAGTGCAGGATCGGCGGTCAATCTAAAATCTAAAATATAAAATCTAAAATCGGTTAGATTCCCCCCGCACTGGCGGGATCGGTCGTCAATCTGAAATCTCAAATCTCAAACCCAGTCCTCCAAAGGCCCCAAATCCTTTCGATCCCGCCAGTGCAGGATCGGCGGTCAATCTAAAATCTAAAATATAAAATCTAAAATCGGTTGCCCGATCGCTTCTAAGATAAAAAAACGGTGGTTAAGAAGGTCTTTAAAACTTATGCGAGTGTTCGTCTTACTCTTCAATGCCCGCACCGAGAATGAGGGAATTCATACCATTCAACTCGGCGATCGCAATAAAGTTCTAATGTTTGAGTCAGAAGACGACGCCACCCGCTTTGGGGTGATGTTGGAAGCTCAGGATTTCCCCGAGCCCACTGTTGAGGCGATCGACGAGGAGGAAATTAAGGAGTTCTGCGACAGTGTAGATTATGATTGGGAACTTGTGCCCGCGGGCGCGCTGGCTATTCCGCCAGAAGACAATGTAACACAGACTCAGTGGCAGCCGGACTCCGAGCCCGAGCCCGAGCTCGATTCTGAGGTTTCCCAAAACGAACTGGATTCTATTCGCCGCCGACTCGAAGGACTTTTGTAATGGGATGTTCGGCAACGAGTAGTGTACGGGATTGAACGGATGGATATTGAGGCTCGAGGTGAAGAAGGAAGAGGGAAGAAGGATAAATTTGATATCTTCCAGCGCGATCGATCCTAGGCTCAATTTCTAGATGAAGGCTTCCAGGCTGAACCGGGGACTGTTTATGTCTCTTGACTTCGGTTGGTAGCCGACAACTGACAATTAACAACTGACAAAAAATGAAGAATTTGGAAGAACGGGGCCATCTGCTGACGGAACAGGTGAATGCCAACAGCGAGAATTTAGACCAACTCAGTTCGATCGAATTAGTGGACTTGTTCAACCGGGAAGACGCCCAAACCTTAAGCGCGATCGCCCGTGCCCGCAAACAGTTAGCCCAAGCGATCGACATTGCAGCCGAGTCTCTGCGTCAAGGAGGCCGCCTGTTTTATGTCGGTGCGGGTACTTCCGGGCGTTTGGGGGTGCTGGATGCGGCCGAGTGTCCCCCCACCTTCTGCACGCCCCCAGAACTCGTACAGGGCATAATTGCCGGGGGTGCGGGGGCTTTGGTGCGGAGTTCGGAGGATTTGGAGGATCGGGCTGAGGATGGGGCCGAGGCGATCGCCAACCGTCAAATTACCCACTTAGATGTAGTTGTCGGGATTACGGCTGGAGGTACGACGCCGTTTGTCGCGGGCGCTTTGCAGGCGGCGCGCCAGCGGGGGGCGAAGACTGTGTTTATGGCCTGCGTACCCGTCGAACAAGTGAAGTTTGAGGCTGATGTTGATATTCGGTTGTTGGTTGGGCCGGAGGTAGTGGCGGGTTCGACGCGCTTGAAAGCCGGTACGGTGACAAAAATGGCTTTGAATATCCTTTCGACTGGCGTAATGGTGAAGCTGGGGAAGGTTTACGGCAATCGGATGGTTGACGTGGCAGTAACTAATAAGAAATTGCGCGATCGGGCTGTGCGGATGTTGCAGGATTTGACTGATTTGAACCGGGATGAAGCGGGTTTTTTGCTCGAAAAAAGCGGCAAGTCTGTTAAGTTAGCTTTGATGATGCACTGGACTGGTTTGGAGAAGGAAGAGTGCGATCGCATTTTGGGCGAATTTCAAGGCAATTTGCGATCGGCCGTAGCCTCAGTAGGATGTTAAATTTGAGATTTTAGGTGTGAGTCATCTAAATCCTGGTTATTAACCTCCTTTATGATGTAGCAAGTTTATTTCTTCCCCTCAGACCCTCTCTGTCATTTCTATCGCTATCTGGAGGGCTTGAATATGCTCACTCAATCTGAAAGCCTGATTAAAAACACCAAAATAGCTATCAAAAATCTGTTATTTGGATTGGTATGAGCAAAATCCGCAAGGTAGATATTCGAGGCTTCAAATCCATATACTCAACAACGATCGAACTAGGTAGAGTCAATTGCTTCATCGGAGCCAATGGAGCAGGCAAAAGCAACCTGCTGGAAGCCCTTGGTGTCTTGGGGGCAGCAGCTAATGGGGTCGTGGATGATGAAAGCTTATTGCGTCGTGGCGTGCGGGCTGGATTGCCACGCCTGTACAAAAGCTCCTTTGCCACCGAACGCACCCCCGCTCACATCGCCATTGAGGTGGCCGGTGAAAGCAACGAATACTATGGTGTTTCCTTGCTCAATCCCCTCGATTCCCCCGAACCCGCTTGGTCTTACAAAACCGAAGTCCTCAGTGACGGAGAAAGGGAGATCGTTTCGGCTGGTATTCGTAGCAAGAAAAACCTCAACAAGAAGGCTGGGCTGGCTGCATTGACACTGGTAGACCTAGAACCAACCAATCCCGCTGCCCAGTTAATGCAGCGCCTCCAAGAGTTTGCGATTTATTGTCCCAACACGCCCACCCTACGCGGCATCGTACCCGATCAACAATCCCGTGCGCCCGTCGGTTTGAGTGGCGGACAAATCGCTGAGGGTTTTGCCGCTTTACGCAAGCACTTAGACAATGGGGAAGAAGAGAGTACCGACATCCTAGAGCAGGTGCTAGAACTGATCGACTGGGTAGCAGATATCCAGACTACCAGCCACGGGACTACCCTATTGTCGCCCAAAGTGCCACGCACTATGCTACTCCTGAAATTTACCGATCGCTTCATGAACCAAAACCGTAACGAGCTAACCGCTTACGATGCCAGTGAAGGAGCACTTTATGTGATTTTTACCGCCCTGCTCTGTCTGCTACCCCAAGCTCCCCATCTGCTGGCGCTCGATAACCTAGACCAAGCTCTCAACCCCCGCTTACTGGTGCGACTCATCTCCCGCCTATCCGGTTGGCTCCACTTCAACGATCGCGATCGGCAACTGCTATTTACAGCGCACAACCCCGCCGCCCTAGATGGGCTAGACTTATCCGATCCTGAAATTCGCCTATTCGTCGTGGAACGCAATAGCAATGGACAAACCTGCGTGCGTCGCCTAGAAGTAACCGCCGAACTGACAAGCCTCAATCAACAATACCCCCTATCTCGTCTGTGGCTGATGGGACATCTGGGAGGCGTGCCCAATGTCTGATTTACGTATTGCCCTAGTAGCCGAGGGACCGACGGACTATGAAGTAATTCAAGCAGCCCTCAAATCCGTGCTAGCCAAGCCCTTTACGATGGTACAACTGCAACCAGAACCTACTCAAGGTTTTATGGGGACAGGTTGGTGCGGTGTACTCAAATGGTGCCAAGCGGCGCATCAGCGCCATCAGCTACATCATGGTTCAATAGATACCGATCCCACTCTGGTGGGCTTTGATTTAATCATCATCCATTTGGATGTTGATGTGGCGAGCCAGCAATATGGTGACTGCGGCGAAGCGGTAGCAGCCATCGCCCAAAATAGTAACTGGGGAAGTCTCCCCTGCAAGCAGCCCTGCCCGCCAGTATCTGATACAGCAGACTTCCTAGGTGTAGTGATTAAAAGCTGGTTGGGACAGGTAACACCAGGCGATCGAACATTATTTTGTCTACCTGCCCAGTCTTCAGGTACTTGGTTAGCTGCTGCTGTTCTGGATTCATCTCACCCATTGCTGGCTAACGCCGAGTGCGAGCTCAACCTAGAGTCGAGACTAGAGCAACTCCCCAAGGCTCTACGCATCAAGAAAACAAGAAGGGAGTACAGTTTTCATGCTCCACATATTACGCAAAAATGGTTACAGGTCAAGCAAATCTGTACTCAGGCAGAAGATTTTGAGCATCTTGTTTTAGCAACAATCAAGTCCGTGCAGCAGAAAAGTTGACAAAAATACTTGAGGTCTGTTGTGAGTTACTTGGCTACCGGAAGCCTGCTCAAATCAACCTCTGATATCAATTCCGGCAGTCAGGCCGGAATGATATCAAATCCGCGCTTCATCCTCGGGCGTAAAGTCGAATCCGGAGGCCAACAAATAATTCGCGCAATTTTCATTTTTTTAACTCCTCCTTCAACAGTCATCAGTCAAGAGTCAAGAGTCAACTGTCATTTGCGATATCGATTCCAAAAATTGTGCAATCTCTTCTGCGGATCTGATGTGATAAACACTTTTGGTATTTTGAGCGCGATCGACATACTCGCGATATCTGGGAGTCAAATACTTGTGACACAACCAAAGAACGCGGTAACTATTAATTGAACTCTTCAAGATCGGACTCTTTTCCGGCCAGCCTTCTGGCGGCATAAAGCTACCTGTGATTAGTCGTTTAGTCACCCACCAGAAATGCACGTATAAGGGCAGATCCACAAAAACCAGACTATCCGCCTCGTTGAGTCGAATCCAGACGGTTTCCATACAACCAAACCCGTCTATAATCCATCGGTCAGTAGCCAAAATTTTCTCATGGATATGCTTATATTCTTCATGTGGAACCTCAGCGCCTCCAGATTGATATTGAATTTTATCCAAGGGGTAAAGTGGCAAACCAGTGATTTCTGATAATCTCTTGCTGAGAGTTGATTTACCGCCTCCAGTGTTGCCAAACACCGCTACTTTTTTCATAGTTACCCTTCTTAGTAATCATGCAGTTTGTAGCAAGATTTTGGAGAATTGCTATAACAACTGAAGTAGTAGGGTGCGTCAGCTTCGACAATCTGGGCTACCCATCCAATCCCTACCAACTGACGCACCTTACAAGCTGCATAAGTGAAATTTTACACTACCGATTCCCCGTTACCCATTCACAAAAATGCTCGATGTAAGCTGACTTTGACTTGCACCTTGCACTATTCCCAAATAATTACTGCCAGACTTAATCGCCGTAGAAGCGATGCTTGCACCTCCATCCAACTGCAAACTCACAGCTTCAAAAGTCAAGTTTGCAAATCCGATACCGTCAGTCAAACCAATTTTATCCCCAGCCCCAAAATCGACGATTACATCCGCACCAATTAAAGTAGCCGAAGCAGACAAACCTCCTGCCAAGATAAACGTATCATTTCCGCCGCCGCCGGTCAGAATATCTTGACCGCGATCGCCCGCCAACAAATCGTCACCGTTACCGCCAATCAAGACATCATCTTCTTTGCCACCGCGAATAGTATCGTTACCGTCTCCTCCGATTAGTCGATCGTTATCGTTGTTGCCGCTGATAAAATCATTGCCAACACCGCCATCAATTAAATCCGATTCTTTGCCGCCCGATAAGCTGTCATTGCCTCCTGCGCCATTAATTGTATCCGCACCTTGCATTCCATTAATGCTATCAGCACCTTCTCCCCCGCTGATATTATCTTTGCCGGAAAGGGCAAAAATTGGCAATCCCGCAGCATTTGTCGGTATTTGAGTATCGGCACTATCTGATAGGAAATAATTGCCGCCGCTGGCTGTATTTTGAGGTGCTGTCGTCGGGCTGCCGTCCCCTGTAGCATTGGGTATTGGTGAAATAATCGATACCAATGTGTTGGGAGTTGGTGTGGGAGTTGGTGCGGGAGTTGGTGTGGGAGTTGGTGTGGGAGTTGGTGTCGGTGCGGGATTGACGCTACCGTCAAGAGAAGTCGCAAAAACTTGCGTCCAATAGTGATTCCAATTTTCTGTGCCAGTATCGTCGGCTAAGAAATAGTAACCGATGCCAATTTCTTTGAGATTTGGGTTGAGAATGTTAGTGCGATGACCGCTGCTGTTCATCCACGATGATACAACTTGTTCGGGTGTAGAAGATCCCGCAGCGATGTTTTCTGCCGCCGCTGAGAATTTATAGCCCGTTGCAGTAATCCGGGTTCCGGGTGATGAACCATCTTTTCCGGTGTGATCGAAAAAGTCTTGCACTGCCATGTTTTGGGTGTGAGTTTGCGCCGCATTTAGTAACTGAGTATTTAAGGTTAGCGGGGATAAACTCAATTTGCCGCGTTCGATGTTGGTAAGTTCTAAAACTCTATAAATAAAGTTTTGATTGGTTGGAGTTGGTGCGACTTGAGAGGCCGATCGCTCTCCTGTTAAAATGTCAGAGGACTGATAACCGGAATTTTGTAGTTGTTCAAGCATGGGGACGATCAAGAGTTTTAACAGTTGTTTTTGCTGGTAGATGACTTACCCTCTTAACGATAGTTTCCCCGATCGCTAGCGGGATGGGTACAATTTAATAATTGTCTTAGTCCCTGCCGCTGCTTTATCTATTTTGATTATAGCTGTTCTCAAAGTGCGGATGTCAAGATGCCGGCTCTGGTTGGGAAAGAGAAGAGTGCGATCGACTTTGAGGAGAGTTTTCAGAGAGTTCGCGATCGCCTGTGACCTCAATACAATTTTAGATTTTAGATTTTAGATTTTAGATTTTTCCTGATTAGTAAGGTTTGGGCTACGCACCCAGCCCGCTGGCTGGCTAGAAACCCGGTTTCTAGGAGTTTTGCAGACAAAAACGAGCAATATAGGAAGAAACCGGGTTTCTGAATTCTGCGTGCGATCGCGAACAGAGTTTTTAGTAGAATCTTCACCAAAAATTCTAAATAAATTCAAAATTCACAACCGCGCAGGCTTGTTCGCGATCGCCAAAACAATCTCAAGATTTCAAACTATTTTCTTGTCCGACTTTAGCCTCCTGAGCAACTTGTTCAACCTCATCTTTGGCGAGAATTTCCAAAGCCGCCTCTGCTTCTGTACCGCCCAGCCGCCCTAGAGCTTGGGCGACTCTGTAACGAACCTGCCAATCTGCATTAGAAGCGTAGGGAAGCAGCAGCGGCAGCGCCCGCCGATCTCCCAATTCACCTAATGCGCTGATGGCAATGGTTTGGATCAATTCGTTTTCAGAACTCAGGGCATTTTCTAACATCGGAAAGGCTTTGGGATCTCCCATTTCTCCCAAAGCCGCGACGATGCTCAGTTGCACCAGCCATTCAGAGGTACTGCTATAAACTTGCTGCAAATCTTCTAAAGCATCGGTTAATTTCAATGCGCCCAAAGCATCGGCTGCTGCTGCTTGCACGTCGGGTTCGGGGTCGTTGTGCAGGCTGTGGAGCAGTACCTCTAAAGCATTCGGCAGATTCTGCGTGCCGAGGGTTGATATCTGGCTGACTGCTGCGTAGCGAACGCGGACGTTTTTGTCGCCGATCGCAGTTTGAATCAGTTTATAGGCAATCGCGGGTTCTAGTTGCCGCAGTTGGTTGACTGCTCGCAGTCTTTCGCCAAAATCCTCGGAATTCAGCAATTGTTCGACAGACTCAGGGGTAATGCTCATCGGATTTTAGATTTTAGATTTTAGATTTTAGATTTGGTAATTGGTAATTGCCAAAAGCGAGGGAGATTTAAGGAGCGATTCCCTACGGGATAGCTTCGCTTCACGACTCATTTTCTGATACAGTCCTGGAACTGCAACCGTTAATTAAGATTCTGCAGCCATCGATCTGATAATATCTCCCCTAGTGAGGATGCCGATTACTTTGCCTGCAGAATCGACCACAGGCAATCGGTGGATGCTGCGATCGTGCATCAGTTTGGCAGCTTCTGGGACAGATTTGTCGGGCCCGATGGTAACTGGCTCTCTACTCATCGCTTCTCCTACTGTTTGTCCTAAAGCCTTGTGAAGTTCTCGCTCGTAACGAGAGGGATTTTCCAAATAAATGACGCTATCGAGCACCATGATATAAGCGGGCGGAGTTACGCCGCTTTCGCGCCACATCAAGTCGGTTTCGGAGATGACTCCTACCAACAAGTCATTCTCATCTACGACGGGAAGACCGCTAATGCGTCGATCGGCTAAAATTTTAATCGCTTCGTTCAAGGGCATTTCGGGTCGCGCCAAAATCGGCTCGCGGCTCATTATATCGGCTACTGTTTTTGGCATGATTAGCGGTTGATTGAGTTGTTTCTCTAAATCGATCATATAGGGAAAGCGCGGCACAGACTGAAGAAAGGCAGCTCTGCTGAAGGGATTCGTTAGAAGGTAGAAGCAAGGAAAAATTTTGAGTGCCAGAATTTTTGCTGTTTTTTTCGATCGCACTGTAAAATTCTGCCCTTTCTCTCCCTCCGGCGGGCGATCGGGCTGACAAGATTGTTAAGATATCTTAAAGAGCGGATAAATCCTTAGCAATGCCAGAATCTCCAACCTCAGAACCAGACTCCCAACCAGAACCGCGCTGTGTATTGGTTTGCCAGTATCAATCTTGCCTGAAAAACGGTTCAGCAGCAGTGCTAGCTGCTTTTGAAGCTCAACAAGTTGCAGGGGTAACAGTTGAGGCCAGTAGCTGTCAGGGACAGTGCAACACTGGCCCGACTGTACGAGTTACCCCTGACGAAATTTGGTATTGTCGAGTTAAACCGAGTGATGTACCGTTGATTGTGGAACAGCACCTCAAAGGGGGAAAACCTGTAGAGGCGCTGTTCAATCCGAGAATTCATGCGCGTTATTATTATTAAATTTGACTTGACTCCGTTACACTTCCAAGCTCTCGCGCATCTAATTTTAATAATTATTGTTAAGGAACTTGCGCTCATCAACCCGGTTTGTACGATCGATCTCTAATATATGTACGACTTGAGAATCAAAGGAATTGCGCTTAGTTTGTTAGTGCTAGTTCTGGGGCGCCCCTCGGCGGTTGCTGCTCAAACGTCGGGGGTTGCTGGGGATATTTGTCCTGCGGAATTGGGGGCGCAAGTAGATGCGATCGTCAACCGTCCCGAATTTAGCCGATCGCGCTGGGGCATTTTGATTCAACCTCTATCTTCTACTGCTACTCTCTACAGCCGCGACGCCCAAAAATATTTTATTCCCGCATCAAATGCCAAGCTGCTAACCACAGCCGCTGCTTTGCAGAAACTCGGTGCAGGTTTTCGGATTAAGACATCGGTTTACAGCGGCGAAAATGGAAGTTTGTACGTTGCCGGCAGGGGAGATCCGAGCATTGCTGAGCCTCAGTTGAAATCCTTGGCGCAGCAGTTGAAGCAGCGGGGAATCAGTCAAGTTAACGAGTTGATTGGCGATGACAGCTATTTTCAAGGCCGTGCAGTCAATCCGAATTGGGAATGGGAAGACGCGCAAGCTGGCTACGGAGCGCCGATTAACAGTTTAATTTTCAATCAAAACGCGATCGAACTTCTCTTGTCCCCGCAGGAGCTCGGGCAACCTCTGAAAGTTACTTTTGCCGAACCAAAGCTGGCAAATCAGTGGCAAATTCAGAACAATTCACTAACAGTCGCCCAAAACGAATCTGAGTTTATTGAAGTTGGCCGGGAGTTCGATCGACCTGCAATTCGAGTTAGCGGACAGTTGAAAGTTGGTGCAGAATCAGAACCAGCTTATGTCGCCGTTGTCAACCCCGCTAATAATTTTTTGCAGCATTTTCAGCAAGTTCTGGCGGCGGAGGGAATTCCTGTCAAACAGGCTGTCGTTGCATCTGCTTCTGGGAATTTCAATCAAGAATTAGCGACTGTTGAATCGCCTGCGGTGGCGGAATTGGTGAAAGAAACTAATCGAGAAAGCAACAATCTTTATGCAGAAGTTTTATTGAGGTTGCTGGGAAAAGTTACAGACAAAATGCCCCTGCCGCAAACACTCACAGCCAAGATGCCTGTGCCACAAGAGGATACAGGTGAAATCGGTTTGAAAGAGTTAAAGACAGTTTTAACTCAATTAGGAGTAAACCCAAACAGCTACATATTAGCCGACGGTTCCGGCTTGTCTCGCCACAATTTAATTAGTCCAGAAGCCTTGGTGCAAACTTTGAGATTTATGGCAAACTCACCTGCTGCATCTATTTACCGCCAGTCACTGCCGATCGCTGGCGAGAACGGTACTTTGAAAAATCGATTAAATATTACACCAAACCGCGTAACTTTGCAAGCGAAAACAGGAACTTTGAGCGGAGTTTCGGCGCTGTCGGGATATATCGAAGTTCCGAATTACGAGCCTCTGGTGTTTAGCATTATCGTAAATCAATCAGACCTATCGGCTGCAAAAATGCGATCGGCAACTGACGAAATTGTGCTATTATTGAATCGCCTGCGCCGCTGTTAAAACAACAAATTTAAGGTGAGAAAGTTAAGATTAGTAATGACACCTAAAAAACAGGACGCCGAAAAACCCTACAAGTTTTAAGTTTAATTAGATAGCAGCGGCGGGACTCGAAAAGCAGCTACAATAAAAGCAGAAACATTAAAACCATTGGGCAGTTTCAGCCTGCTACCAGTCGGCGGGTTCTGTACTTCCCCAAAATAAGTCTAACTTTCCAACTATGAATTCTTTCGATTCCGAACGGCAACACATCTTTGTCGAGACCAACAACATCCGCCTGCACTGCGTTTCTCAAGGAGAAGGCGAACTCGTTCTCCTCCTGCACGGGTTTCCAGAGTTTTGGTACTCTTGGCGCCATCAAATCCCTGCTTTAGCCCGTCATTTCAAGGTTGTGGTGCCGGATTTGCGCGGCTACAACGATTCCGACAAGCCGGCCAGCGGCTACGATTTAGATACGCTGAGCGCCGATATTCGCGGTTTGATTGCCAGCTTGGGCTATGCAAAAGCTCACGTTGTCGGTCACGATTGCGGAGGTGCGATCGCGTGGAATTTAGCTCAAAAATTCCCCGAAAAACTCAACCGCTTGGCTATTTTAAACGCTCCCCACCCGCAGCGATTCGTGCAGGAAATGGCGAGCAACTTAGATCAAATCCGCCGCAGTTGGCACATTTTGGCTTTTCAGGTTCCCGGCATCCCCGAATGGTTGATCCGGCAAAATTTGAAAGATTTTGTGCAAAGTATTTTGCAGGGACAAGCTATTCGCAAAGGAGCTTTTAGCGCTGAAGAAACTAAGATTTATCAGACTGCTTTAGAAAAGCCGGGAGTATTAGCGGCTGCGATGAATTATTACCAGCAGATGTTTCACCCGCAGCGGCTTTGGAATTGGGGACAGAAATTAGAACCCGTGACAGTTCCTACTTTGGTGCTTTGGGGAGAAGAAGATTCGTTTTTGAGCCACAAACTTATAGAAGGTTTAGATCGATTAATTACGGCTCCGTTTAAGTTGAAATTAGTTCCTAACTGCGGTCACTGGATTCAGCAGGAAGCGCCGCAAACGGTGAATCGAGAATTGCTGAGTTTTCTGAGAAATTCTTCTCCTTCTTTGGCTTTGGCATAGAAAAAAATTAACCTGAACTTCCCTCAGCAAAAATACTTACAAAGACTCAAAAGTATCAGAGCGCAAAGGTTTCAATTGTTGAGTAAAACTTTGTGTACCCATGTAGATGATTGATACCTGTTTGCGATCGGTCATGATATTGAATCTACAACAATTGAGCGCGAGATCCTGCGTCAGCTATTGCCGATCGATGGCTACAAATTTTTAGCTCAACATTTGTATCATTTCTTGAGTAAGAGTTTTAGGACTGTTAATAAATTTGTATGGGGGAAGTTTAGATTAACGCTTGCAAATAAGAACGGGTTTTCCGGCCCCTTCCACAAGAAGATTGAATTTTTGTGGAAGGGACCGGAAAGCCCGTTCTCGATGTCTGAGAAATTCTACTGTTTCATATCAACTCCAGTAGCGTCGGAATTAATAGTATCCACAGTCAGGACACCGCGAGTGCCTGCGTCCCCACAATTAATCGGGGTAGGGACACTCTTCCACTCGCGGTGTCCTCGATCATTCAGATGCTACCGGAAACGATATCAGTCGTGGACGCACGCTTTCCCAAAAAACCCGGTTTCTCGCTGTCACGTTCGAGCGTATATGACCAAATGGCCTGAATCAACCGCGTTGTTGCGTCCAGGACTGTGTTGGTTAATCCCAGAGCAAATTTTCTTGGATCAGCAGTGCAATCATCGCCGTTCTGGAACAAACACCGAGTTTGATAAAAATCCGCCTCACGTAAGTAGCAACCGTCCAGTGACTGATATTTAAATTTTTGGCAATACATTTATTTGGCAGACCTTGGGCTACTAATTGCGCGATCGCTCTTTCCCGTGGACTCAGGCTAATTTCCGGTTTGTAACTTGTGCTTTGCATATTTTTGCAATGAGGTAATGAGTTAAAATCTAATCAGTTAAGGGTTGAATTCTGAGTTTTTCTCGAACTTCAGATAAAGGAGTTTCCCAATCAGATGCAACGTCCCAATTAATTAACCGAGTGGCGAATTTTCCGTGTTTTAAGCCTTTGATAATTTGTCCGATCGCGCATTTGCCGCCGATCAGTCCAACTAACACTAAAATCGCACAAGAAGGACGAAATACTTGAGCGCTAGTAAACGCTTGAAGTACCAATTCATCTTCTGTTGAAGCCGAAAGACCTGTCAGAACGTGCCAAACGTCGTGGTTTCGCTGAATCCAGTCTCCCGATGCGATCGGCTCAAAGCCTTGTTCGTCTAGAAATCGCGCCACTTCGCACCCTAATGTTCCTGCTGGCAGTTGGCGCAATTTTGCCAAGTCTATTTCAAGATGTCGATCGCTCTCAATTTGAGGATTAATTGTTTGAGCCATCTTTAATATAACTTCTAATTGACGGTCAGCCATAATTTATTTTACCTTAAGCAAAAACTTGATTTTACTCATAATTTAATTTGCGTGCCTTAAAGTTCATTCGCGCTCTAGACCAACTTGATTTTTTGAGCTAGTTAGCTCAGAAATTCGTCTTTTCTATTCGAGGAATCTGCTTTCAGGAACCTTTGCATTTCTTTACAAACAGCCTGAGATGTGAAATTTGCCCACTTTAACGATCGCCCTAGTGTTGCTAACACCAACTTCGCCGTCGCGCCACTACTCCGTAAACTCCACAGTATTGAAAGGTGATTCCAGCTCCTTACTTACGTATATAAATTTATTTTGCTAGGAATTATTAGCACTTGCAATGAGTCAGAAGTGAGACCGTGTAGGTTTATTGATACGGGTGCTTCCCAGTGAAAAGAGTTGAAGGGAGCTGAAGTAGGGTGAAGTTTTGCAGAGTTGATACCGTCAATGGATCTCAAGAACAGGCTTTCCGGCGCGTTCGACAAAAATTAAATTTTGTTGTGGGCTGGACACTCTCAGCCCGCCCGCGGTGTCGATCAAAGGAATGACACTCGATCGAGCGACTGGCAAGTATTTTCACCAATAGCTATAAATAAAGTATGAATTTATACCCTGTGTGGCTATGAAAAAACATGATATCTGGTTGTCTGCAGCAGTTTTGTCTTTATTTTGGTGGGGTGCTGCTAGCGCTACTACTTATATTAGTGCCACGGGTAAAACTTCGTTAAACCTATCAGAAGAAGGTAATAATCCCCGAGGGTTTTATTAGACAAAAGTAGGCGATCGCAAATTTATAGGCGATATTAAAATCAACCGTTCTGAAGGCGCGGCCGCCTCTTACCACTACAAGGGAACTTTCCAAAATCGGGCGATCGCGCCTGGCAGAAAAATTGTTTGTTCTGGGGATATCGCCATTGTCAGGCATGAAGTTGGAACGAGCGGCTAATTGGGAGTAAAAGTTACTTGGAAGCTGAAGAGAGGAGAAAATTGTCCCTCCATCCAGACATTTCAAAAGAATTTAGTTGAGCCTTTACCGCGTGCTAATGCTAGCGGCGACTATACTTCTAAAAATGCTAATACTTGGCTGACATAAACTGCTGGCTTAGCAACTTTGCCATTGTGGCGAATCACGTCGCGGGATGGAAAACTCAACTGTCGCCAGATCCCAAACGGAGCAATTAAACAAGTTTACAGCGCGAATAAAGATAGAATTTTCGGTTAACTCAGGGCAAGAAATGCAATGACAATTGAGAAATGTCAACCCTGGCTCCTGATAACAAATGGCTGTTATTTGCGTGCTAATTCTCAATACGTTCAGCCAGTCTCTATGCCACAGTAAGTGACAAAAGTGATAAATAAACTGCTGCTCATCTCAAAGCCCTAGTTCTTCAATAAACAAGTCAGGCTTCTGGGTGTTCTGTTTTTTTTAAGTTGTTCTACTTAAAACCTGATTTGCCATTTAGTGGCCCAGCAGCATAGCTTCTTCTGCCAAATCTTTGCTTGCAATAACCTTCGGCTCCTTCAGGATAAAAACACAAAGGAAGCACACAATTACAGCAGCAATTCCGAGTACCTCAAAGAAGCTGCGGTTGCCTGCCACTGTTTGGGGCAGAAAGCTATAAAGGGTGGCATAAATTACAGAACCGACACTGCCGTAAGCACCGATATTTCCGGCAATTTGACCAGTTACTTCTCGTTTAATTAAGGAGGCGATGCCAAAAGTTGCGCCTGCGGCGGCGAAGACAAAGAAGGCACATAACATGGTCACGATAATCACAATTGCTAAATGCCAGTTTGCCGTAATTTGGCTCATAATTAAATACCCCAATCCTACTCCGCCGATCGTCACTGTCAGCGTCCACTTGCGGCTGCCGATTTTATCAGAAATTAATCCTCCGGCTGGACGGCTGACCAAGTTCATCAGCGGATATGTAGCAGCTATCGGCCCGGCGATCGCATGATTTAGATTGAAAGTGTGTTCAAAAAATTCCGGTAACATCGAAACCACAGCGAGCTCTGAACCAAAGCTGACTGCATAAGCTAATTCTAATACGAATACTTGACTGATTTTATAGCGTTCTTGAGGAGGGTAATGTTTTTTGCCGGTGACAACTTCTCGGTTAACTTCCCAGGCTTTGTAAGCCTGAATTAAATAGAGTGCTGTCAAACTAATCCAAATAGCGTACATCACATTTGCAGTCAGAAAATTTGCTTTCTGCAAGCGCCACACAATCAAAGCTAAGGCACCAAATAGAGGAATATTGGTCATCGACAGTGCCCAAAAGCTTTTGGCGCTGGTGACTTCCATTGCGCCGTTGCGGGTCGGGCGCTGATAGACTTTGCCGGGAGGAGTGTCTTGAACGTTGCAGTAAAAAATGACTCCGAAAACTGCTGTGGCAATCCCGGTAAGGGCGATCGCCAGCCGCCAATTTGTGTGTCCGACTGAGAGAAAAGCTGTTCCTGCCGCGATCGCGGGTAACGCTGCTTCTGCAGCAAAAGAGCCAAAGTTGCCCCAGCCGCCATAGATACCTTGAGCGAAGCCGATATCTTTTGGGGGAAACCATTCGGCAACTAAGCGAATACCAACCACGAATCCAGCGCCGACAATTCCCATTGCCAAACGGCTCAAAACCAACTGATTAAAGTTTTGGGCAAAGGCGAATGCCAGTGTCGGAAATGCTGCATATACCAGGAGTGAAGAGAAGGTGATGCGAGGCCCGAAGCGATCGAGCAACATCCCGATAATAATACGTGCAGGAATTGCGAAAGCTAGGTTGGACAGACTGATGATTCTGGCTTGCCCAACTGTCAGTCCCAAATCGTGCTGCACCGTTGTGCTGAATGGTGCGTAGTTGAACCACACTACGAAAGTTAAGAAAAAAGCAAACCAACTCAGGTTCAGAATCCGAAAAGGCCCTCTGAACGATAAAAGCCCTTGAAGCATATATAACTTGTCCTAATAAATAATACAGATTATTAATTTAGAGTTGACTTTCTAACTGTTTGGGGTAACGGTTTTTTTACGATCGCGCTTTGATGTTGCGTTCCAATTCAAGTGGATGTCCAGAGGAAAAATTGTATACAAAGTTACTGTTTGCGCTCAAAAACCCAACTGGCGCATGGAATTAATGCAGATCGTGCATTTTAACCTTATTTTAGTAATAAATACTTATTGCGTTGAAATAAAAAAAACAGTATATTTGAATACAGAAATTAAATTTATTTTAATAATAGGTAAGTAAAAATGCTTGTAAGCTTAACCGAAAGAGAAACTCAGCAAGGCGATCGCCGCTCAACCAGTGCCATGAACAACGGATTAAAGGTTCAATCAAGACTTTTTAGTTTTCTGACAGTATGTGTAGCAGTGGCTGGATGCTTGGGAACTGCTTCTGGGGCGATCGCCCAGGAAGCTCAACCGCAAGTAAAAGCACAGGCGATCGAGCAATCCAATCAGCAGCCAGTCAACAGCACGACAAGTCAACCTACTGCTGCGCCTCAATTCGATGCAGCAGCGCAAGCAGAAATTGCTCAGATGTTGCTGGGATTTATCTATTTTGTGTTGCCAGTGGGTGTGGGCTTAACTATTTTTCTGCACGACAAATACGCTCAGAAGCGCTCTGCTACTCTCAACCAACAGATAGAAGTTTTAGAGATTTCCTTCCACCAAAACCCTCAACATTAAACGCGCTCTCAAAAGTATCTGGCGGTTAAAACTCAGATTTTGCAACAATTTCAGCAACAGGCAAGATGCCTGTTCCACAAGAAAATTGAATTTTTGTGGAACAGGCATCTTGCCTGTTCTTGAAAATATAGTTCTTGGGTCAATTCAAGCCCACCTACTATTGCTAAGCTGTCGCGCATCTTGCATTGTATTTTTAGGGCAGGCGAGACGCCCACCCTACAGGAACTTCATCACACTTGACTGTAAAATTTAGATGCAGCTCAGCTTAAAAGATTTAGATTTCTTCCAAATCCTCTACATCTTCTACATTGTCTACATCTTCTACATTGTCTAGATCTTCTGCATCCTCATCATCATTGTCAACAGGGGCAACAGAATTAGCAGAAACCACAGCACCAGTCTCAAGTTTCTTTTTAACTAGCTGCTCAATTTCATTTTTGAAGTCGGCATTTTTCTCCATGTGTTGGATCACTTTGTCTCGTCCTTGAGCTATGTTCTCGCCGTTATAGCTATACCAAGAACCTTTTTTGATAATTACTCCCATTTCGTCGGCCAAGTCAGTCAGACAGCCTAAAGTGGAAATGCCTTTGCCAAATACAATGTCAAATTCGGCAATGCGGAAAGGCGGAGCAACTTTATTTTTAGCAACTTTAACTTTCGTGCGGTTGCCGTACTCTTCTGTGCCTTTTTTCAAGGTTTGAATCCGGCGGATGTCAAGCCGCACGCTGGCGTAGAACTTGAGTGCGTTACCGCCAGTTGTGGTTTCGGGGTTGCCGTAAGTTACGCCGATTTTCTGCCGCAATTGGTTGAGGAAAATGACGGTACAGCCGGATTTGCCGATGTTGCCGGTGATTTTCCGCAAAGCTTGACTCATCAAGCGCGCTTGCAAACCCATGTGGGAGTCGCCCATGTCGCCTTCGATTTCGGCGCGGGGGACGAGGGCGGCTACGGAGTCAACTACTACGATATCGACGGCGACGGAACGCACGAGTTGATCGACAATTTCTAGGGCCATTTCGCCGGTATCCGGCTGGGAAACTAAGAGATTTTCAATATCGACGCCCAAAGCTGAGGCGTAGGTGGGATCGAGGGCGTGTTCGGCATCGACGAAGGCTGCGATACCGCCGGATTTTTGGACTTCGGCGATCGCGTGGAGGGCTAGAGTGGTTTTACCGGAACTTTCGGGCCCGTAAATTTCAATGACTCGACCTTTTGGCAAACCGCCGCCCAAAGCAATGTCCAGTGTCAGGGCTCCGGTGGGAATGGTTTCTACCCTCATGCGAGTGGAGTCTCCCAATCGGACGATCGCCCCTTTGCCAAAGCTGCGCTCGATTTGGGAAAGTACGGAAGTTAGGGCTTTTTGCTTTTCTGAGTTTTCAGTGGAAGTTTTTATAGACGCTTCTTTTTTTGGCATTTGCGGTACGCGGGTAGACCCCTTGCGGAGCTTGTTGATTAACTGTACAACACGTATGTTAGCAGTTATTTTTGGGCTCTGGAGCTTCTGGGAGGATCTGGTTGAAGATTCTTGATTTTGGGGGTGGTTCAGCCTCAGCCAGCTTTCAGAAGGCTCCGATCTATAAGGTATTCGGCATCCGGCAGAGGGTAAAATTATTGTCTGTTGGGATATGTACTGGGTATCGATCGCTCCTTGAGTGAGGTTTGAGATGGTCTACAGTGCCAAATTCCGTCAACCGTAGCTATCCTGCAGAGAATCGCCACAATTAGGACAAGCATGGGATCTAAAACACATCAAGACACATCTGTTAATACCAAAAATTCCCGCTGGCTGATGAACTTATTGGCGATCGGCATTTTACTAGGTATCGGATTTCGGTTTTTTGAGATCGATCGCAAACTGTACTGGCACGACGAAGTTTACACATCAATCCGCGCCGCTGGTTTCACACGCCAAGAAATCGACGACGAACTATTCCAAAACCGGATTGTTCCGGCACCCGAATTGCAAAAATATCAGCGGATTAAACCGGGAAGTACAGAAGCAGATACAATTCGTTCTTTGGCACTCGAAGACCCGCAGCATCCCCCTTTATACTTTCTCATGGCTCGTTGGTGGATGCAGCAATTTGGGAGTTCTCTAACAGCATCCCGCAGTTTGCCAGCAATATTGAGTTTGCTGTCGCTGCCTTTGATGTACGCTTTAGCTCAGGAACTTTTCGCCTCGAATTTGGCGGCGTTATTAGCAACAGCACTTTTGGCTTTATCTCCCTTTGACATATTGTTTGCTCAGACAGCAAGGCAGTACAGTTTGCTGACAGCCACAGTTATTGGCAGCAGTTGGCTGCTGCTGAGAGCAGTGCGGTTGCGGGGTTGGCAAAATTGGGTATTTTACTCGCTGGCGATCGCCCTTGGTTTCTACACTCACCCTTTCTTCAGTTTAACACTCATCGGACACGGAGTTTTTATAATTTCTTACTGGTTGTTTGTCAAAAAAACAAAATTGCGAGGTCATGTAACTAATTCCCAATTTTTCCTAGCAGTAATAGCAGCTTTAATATTGTATATTCCGTGGATTTACGTGCTGGCAACCAACCTGGAACGAGCATCAGCTACGACTGATTGGACGCGACTATCTCCGGGTTGGCTGTATCTTGTCAAATTGTGGGCGCTCAGCTTTACAGCATTATTTTTTGACTTCGACTTCGGCTTTGATAATATTGGGAATTATCTGCTGAGATTGCCATTTTTGCTGTTAATTGCGGCAGCCCTTTACACAATCTGCCGCCGGACTAGCAGTTCAACTTGGCTGTTTATTTTAACATCTATTTTTGTACCTTTTTTGATGCTGGCGTTACCGGATTTAATCCTAGGCGGCAAACGTTCCGCCGTCAGCCGCTATCTGATTTCTTGCTTTCCGGGAGTGCAGCTAGCAGTTGCTTACTTGCTCGCAAGTAACGTGAAAACTCAGCAGCGGTTTTGGCAAGTCATTTTAGCCTTGGTATTTACAGCAAGTGTATCATCCTGTACGGTCAGCGCTTTTTCTGATACTTGGTGGAGCAAAGACTTGAGCTATTTTAATGCTGAAGTTGCGAAAATTATTAACAAAGAGGCGATAGCTAACCGATCGATTAAAGATACAATTGTAATTAGCGATCGCGGCAACGATTTTACGAACATGGGAGATTTGCTATCTCTGAGTTATTTGCTCGACAAAGAGGTGCGGCTGATCCTGATGAGCCAGTCGCCAGAAATCGAGATGCTGAACAAATATTCGGCTCCCCTGGTATTGCGCCCTTCGGAAAAATTGCGATCGGCACTCAAGCAAAATCAACGCCGCCTAGAGCCAATATTGGAGTATGCCAGACTTTTTCGAGTGCGGCGAGCTTCTTAGAGCAGATTGACAGAAATGCACGATCGTCCCCGGTAGAGTAAGTCAGTGGATTTTAGATTTTAGATTTTAGATTTTAGATTTATTGGACAGATGAATCTGGGAGATTAAACTTTGGTCTAAAATTTTTATCTTTCCACGACAGGAGTAGGAGTACGTGGCACGGTATCCGTTTTTGGGCGGGGTCACAAAAAAACTGTTTGAGTTGCCTCAAATATTTCGACTGACACACCTTAAATCACTATTGGGGCATTTTTGTCAAAAATCCCGCTAAAGTACGTCAGAAAAAAACTGTGTCAGTTGTCTCAACTATTGGGGCTGACGCACCCGACACTATCCGCAATAATTATTTAAATACTTAGGATCGAACGCAATGCAAGAGTTAAATAATTCATCTTCCGAATTCGCAGAGGAATTTCGCAATCTTCAAAAAGAATTACGCGAACGTTGGCGAGCTATCGAAGAATTCGACAGCGGAGATTGTGACATTATTATCATTCCTTCTCTCAGCTTAGATCAGCAAGAAATGAAGAAAGTTGAGGGTGCTTACCACTACGAAGAGCGGCATTTATTTTCATTGATTCGCCTGCGAAATCCCCGCACGCGCTTAATTTACATTACCTCCGAGCCGCTGCACCCCATGATTGTGGATTATTACCTACAATTGCTGCCGGGAATTCCATTTTCTCACGCGCGCGATCGGCTTTTGCTGTTCTGTACTTACGATGCTTCTGCCAAATCCCTCACCCAGAAAATTTTAGAGCGTCCCCGCTTGATGGAGCGCATTCGTCAAGCAGTGCGGCCGACAAAATCTTATATGGTTTGTTATAACTCGACGCCCTTAGAACGCGAGTTATCTGTTAAATTGGGGATTCCTTTGTGGGCTAGCGATCCCGATCTGTTATACTGGGGAACAAAAAGTGGCAGCAGACAAATTTTTAAAGAATGTGGGTTGCCTTATCCTGACGGTTCCGAGTTGGTTTGGAATGTGGAAGATTTAGCCGAATCTGCGGCCGGGCTCTGGGAAAGGCAGCCGCATTTAAAGCGGATCGTAATTAAGTTAAATGAAGGTTTTTCCGGTGAAGGAAATGCTATTTTAGATCTGAATTCCCTCGCCGGTAAAGCGCCTAAAGAAAGAGCGAAGGCAATTGGCGATAGCTTCCATAATTTGCGCTTTCAAGCAACGGGCGAAACCTGGGAAAATTTTAGCAGCCGCATTCCCGAATTAGGGGCAATTGCCGAAGCATTTATCGAAGGAGAAGAAAAGTTATCGCCCAGCGTTCAAGGCAGAATTGTTCCCAGCGGCGAAGTAGAAATTCTCTCAACCCACGACCAAATTTTAGGAGGCCCAGACGGTCAAATTTTCTTGGGCTGCCGATTTCCTGCGGACGAATCCTACCGACTGGCATTGCAAGAATTAGGATGGAAAGTCGGGAAAAATTTAGCCGAAAAAGGTGCTTTAGAGAGATTTGGAGTAGATTTTCTTGCGGTGCGGCAATCAGACGGCAACTGGGATATGCAAGCAATAGAAATTAACTTGCGGAAAGGAGGCACAACTCATCCGTTTATGGCGCTGAAGCTGTTAACAAATGGTCGGTACGAACGTTCGACAGGATTATTTTACAGCCAGCAGGGCCGTCCGAAATATTATGTTGCTTCTGACAATTTGAAAAAAGAGCGGTATCGGGGATTGTTGCCGAACGATTTGATGGATATTATTGCTGACAATCAATTGCACTTTGACACCAGTACAGAGACGGGCAGCGTGTTTCATTTAATGGGTTGTTTGTCGGAGTTTGGCAAATTGGGATTGACGAGTATCGGCAATTCGCAGCAAGAAGCTGAGGAGATGTATAACAAAGTTGTGAAAGTGCTCGATCGCGAAACGTCAGGCGATTTTACATTTTAGATTTTAGATTTGATCCAGTCAGTCAGCGTAGATCCCCGGCTTCTTGAAGAAGTTGGGGATCTAATATCCCTCGCGTTTTGTATAGCAACCGGCAAGACGATTAGGATGTTCTCAATCACCAAAACCATTGCTATTATTCTGTTTGCCTTCTTCCTTCTTCCTTCTTCGGTTAGAGCTAATTATTAGCGGGATAGAGGGGCGTGGGGTCGATCGAACCTGTGCGGTTGAGCGGCCAAAAACGCACAATTGCTTTACCGATGATATTTTGCTTCGGCACAAAGCCCCAATAATGGCTGTCACAGCTTGCGTTGCGGTTGTCGCCGAGCACCAAGTAAGAATTTGGAGCTACAACTACAGGCCCGTAGGGATACTGCGGAATTTCTTCAATATATTTTTCCTGTAGCGGCTGCTTGTTAATAAAAACTTTTCCGTCTTTGACTTGCACAGTGTCCCCTGGAAGTCCAATAACTCGCTTGATATACGCATCTTTGATCGGTGGCGGCTGTCCCGTGCACAAACTAGCCGGGTCAGGAGGCATAAATACGATAATATCTCCTCGGTGGGGGTCTTGGAATCGATAGCTTACCTTATCTATAATTAATCGATCGTTAATTTGTAAGGTTGGAAGCATCGAGCCAGTGGGAATGTAGCGAGCTTCGGCAACCAGGGTGCGGATGCCAAAGGCCAAAAAGGCTGCTAAGCCGATCGTCTTAATTCCTTCGATCCAAGGATTTTCGGTGTCTTGCGGAGGTTTTTCGTCGGCTGACTTGTCTAGACGAGTCATAAGTATTAAGTGACTGGGCTGGATACAAATTATAAACTTAATTCAGAGTTTTTTCAGGAAATCTGCAAAATCTTTGCCGGCAGGGTGGGTTTTTGCATTGACCCTGTTAATTGACGAGTTGAAAACCTCGATTTGTATGCGAATAATTTTTTGATTACTCGCTAGGAATGCCTACCCATAAAAAAATATTTGTTGCTTGACAGGAATCTGCTTCTCACTTCAAACCTGCCCAATAAGAAACCGGGTTTTTTACATAGATATATCGTCCTCAACCTCTTGTTTTTGGTATAAACAGGGTTGGCGAGCGCAAGTCTGATTCATATTTCTTACTATTAGCATACCTATTTTGAGGATAAAATTTTTTTAGACTCACACACACACATCACTCATTTAATTATAGCTTATGCCGACCACATCAAGTTTGTTAATCCGCCGCGCTCGCATTTTGTTACCCGACGGCGAGTTTTTGGTAGGGGACGTGCAAATCTCCGATGGCAAAATTGTTCGGGTTGCTCCTGAAATTGCCGCATCGGGCGATCGAGAAATAGATGCGAAAGGCTTAACTCTGTTACCCGGAGTAATCGATCCCCAGGTACACTTCCGCGAACCGGGTTTAGAACACAAGGAAGACTTGTTTACGGCTAGCTGTGCTTGCGCTAAAGGCGGCGTGACATCGTTTCTGGAAATGCCGAATACGCGACCTCTGACCACAACCCAAGCTGCCTTAGATGATAAACTAAGTCGCGCTGCCGAGAAGTGTTTGGTGAACTACGGCTTTTTTATTGGTGCAACCCCCGAAAATTTGCCTGATTTGTTGAATGCGAATCCGACTCCGGGAATTAAGGTGTTTATGGGTTCGATGCACGGGCAGCTTTTGGTGGATGGAGAAGCAACTTTAGAGGCGATTTTTGCTGCGGGCGATCGACTAATTGCCGTGCACGCAGAAGACCAAGCTAGAATCAACCAGAGGCGTCAGGAATTTGCCGGGATTTCCGATGTTGCCGTACACTCCCAAATTCAAGACAATCAAGCAGCTTTATTAGCAACTCAGCTAGCCTTAAAACTTTCTAAAAAATATCACCGGCGTCTGCACATTCTGCACCTTTCAACTGGGGATGAAGCTGAGTTGTTGCGCCAAGAAAAACCTAGTTGGGTGACAGCAGAAGTTACGCCGCAGCATTTGTTGTTAAATACCAGCGCCTATCAAAAAATTGGCAGTTTAGCTCAGATGAATCCGCCTTTGCGCGAACCCCGCGATAACGAAATACTTTGGCAAGCTTTACTCGACGGCGTAATTGATTTTATCGCCACCGACCACGCGCCGCATACATTAGCAGAAAAAGCTCAAGATTATCCGAATACGCCGTCGGGAATGCCGGGAGTCGAAACTTCTTTGCCTTTGATGCTGACCCAAGCAGTAGAGGGAAGATGTACAGTGGCGCAAGTTGCTAATTGGATGTCGGCGGCAGTTGCTAAGGCTTATAAGATTCCCAACAAAGGGGCGATTGCCCCGGGTTTTGATGCAGATTTGGTATTAGTAGATTTGGATAATTATCGACCTGTCGTGCGAGAAGAAATGGTGACAAAGTGCGGCTGGAGTCCCTTTGAAGGTTGGAATTTAACTGGATGGCCTGCGGTCACGGTTGTGGGAGGAAAAGTTGTTTTTGAGAATGGTAAATTGGATACAAATGTGAGGGGAGAAGCCTTGACATTTGACGCTGAGTAAGCGTGAATTTAACTCAAGTGTTATAATTGGGTATTCCCGATCGCAAAGGCGATATTACCCATGCTTCTCCAAGAACTAGAAACACAACTCCTGGCCTTAACTCCGACTGAGAAAGCTGAAGCCATCCGGCTTTTAACCCAAAGTTTAAACAATAGCTGGCCAGGAATTACCAAAACTCCCGACGTGTGTGGCGGCGATGCTTGCATTGCCAAAACTAGACTTCCCGTGTGGCTGTTCGTGAGTTTGCGCCGTCAAGGTTCAAGCGATGCTGAACTTCTACAATTTTATCCCCAGTTGAATGCTGCAAACTTAGTAAATGTCTGGACTTATGCTGAGGCTAACTCCGAAGAAATTGAAACAGCACTCCGAGAAGAAGCAGCAGCAATGATGCAGGAAGTATAATTTATGGCACGTCTCTATGCAGATGAACAGTTCCCGTTTCCTGTTGTGGCATTGCTGCGAAATTTAGGTCACGATGCCCTGACTATTCAAGAGGCCGGAAATGCCGGAGATGATGACCCCGAAGTATTAGCCTTTGCTGTGAATAACGATCGGGCGGTTATGACGCAAAATCGTCGGCATTTCATTCGCTTGCACGCTCAACAACCAAATCATGCTGGTATTATCGTGTGTACAGACGATAAAAATCTAGAAAGGTTGGCAACACGCATCAATGATGCTATTGCTGGTGAAGAAACTTTGAGAGGTAAATTGATTCGTGTCAACCGTCCGCCACAGTAAGTTCGCGCTGAGATGTTGCACCATTCTCTCTTAACAGGCTTTCGGGCCTGTTCCGCGAAGAGTGAATTTTCTCGCTTCACAGGCCGGAAAGCCTGTTGCTGAAAAGGCTGAGTGAGAATAGTGCAACATTTAAATTCGATCGCCTTTTCTCAAATTTCCAATTGCCAATTTAATAACTCGCCATTACCCATTACTTCAATTTGCCGCCCGTTATCTAGATAACTCAAATAAATTTGCAAAGAATTATCTGGTTTGTACTGCAATCTTTCCGCCCATTCGATCGCCACAATTCCCAAATCCCTTTCTAACCCGTCCCAATAACTTTCTAAGTGCAAAGCCTCCGCTTCTTCGGGTTCCAGTCGATACAAATCTAGATGATACAGCGGAACTCGCCCAGCAAAATACTCGTTAATCAGCGTGAAAGTAGGACTATCAATCGAGTCTGAGATTCCTAAACCTTCAGCGATGCCTTGAACCAAGGTAGTTTTGCCCGCACCTAAATCTCCTTGTAATAAGATTATAGTGCCGGGGGGGAGCGATCGACCTAACGCAGCACCAAAGTTGCGCGTAGCCTCAGAATCTGGAAGCAAAGTTTTCATTTCAATAATTAGTCATTAGTCCTTAGTTATTTGTTATTTGTTACTTGCTTGTGGCTGCTAATAACCAATAACCAATAAAATTAGTCAACACTCAACTGTCAGCACTCAGCAGCTTAAATGTTCTGGGCGCGGCCGTACCAACGCAGCAACATTCCCGCCAACCTTTGAGAATTGTGGCGAATTAAACCCGTATTTTGATCTTCATCCATGACATTGGCGATGACAACTCGCCGCCCCAATTGCGTTACGGCTTCTCGATCGAGCACAACCGGATAAGAATTCTCTTGAGAATAGCGGATCAAAGCCTTTGCAGAAGGGACTTTGCCTTGAACTACTACAGCATCGAACAGCGGCCGGCCGCAAGCGCGGTCGATCGCCCGAATATGGTCTGCAACGCTGTATCCGTCTGTTTCCCCCGGCTGAGTCATAATATTGCACACATAAATACGCGGAACTTCGCTGTTGGCGATCGCATCAGCAATTTCCGGCACCAACAAATTCGGAATGACACTCGTATAAAGACTCCCCGGCCCAATAATCATAAAATCCGCTTCCCGAAGTGCTTGGGCCACCTTGGGCAACGCCGGAGGATTAGCAGGAGTGCAGCCAATTTTGATGATTTTTCCGTTAGCTTTTGTAATGCTGGACTCCCCCTCAATCCTCCGGCCGTCAGCCAGTTCTGCCCACAAAGAAACGTCGCTCAGAGTAGCCGGCAGCACTTCTCCCCTAACTGCTAAAACTTTAGAACTCGCGGCGATCGCCTGTTCCAAATCTCCAGCAATATCGCTCATCGCCGTCAAAAACAAATTCCCAAAACTGTGACCCATCAAACCGTCACCTGCCTGAAAGCGATATTGAAATAACTCAGTCAATAACTTTTCCTCATCTGCCAAAGCCGCCAAACAATTGCGAATGTCTCCGGGCGGCAATACCCCAATTTCCCGGCGCAGCCGCCCGGAAGAACCGCCGTCATCCGCCACCGTGACAATAGCAGTGATTTTGGCACTGTAATCCTTCAATCCCCTGAGCAAATTAGAAAGACCGGTACCGCCCCCAATTGCCACAATTTTCGGGCCGCGGTGCAAGCGGCGGTGGTTGAGGAGTCGATCGACCAATTCCTCATTCCCTTCGGGCATCAGCACTTGAGTAATAGAGTTCAAACTGCGAGTTTGCCCCCACAGAATTAACAAAATCCCGCCAGCAATCACGATCGGCCCCGACACGTAATTGGGAATAACTTCCGCAATCCACGCTAAAAAATTTCTCAACAATTGCAATAAGAAGAAAATGGGAGTCATCCCAGTCCAAATTGCTAAACCCAAAGTGGCAAGTACCACGCCGCTGGCACTGATCAGCAGCCACCGTTTCACTAAAAGTCCGGGGGCTAACCACTTAAACCACTGGTGAACTCGCCCGTTCCGCAAAGAAGGGGCGTAAGGATTTCTGGATTGGGCAAAAACCTGCTTGGCTTTAGCCAAGACGCGGAGGGCTTTAGGAAGTGAACTAATTGACATGGTTAATTAGTCTTAAGGGTATTGGAACAGCTCGAGCTGACAAATTTACAATACAAGAGAGTTTTGATTCTGGCAGTCAATTTAAGTCATCAGTCAATTTAAGCCATTAGTCATTCGTCATTAGTGATTAGCTAGACTGATGACTGAGGACTGACAACTTATTGATAACATCTTATGATTGAGCCGCTAATCGAACTCAAGGGGGTAAGTAAGTCCTTCGGCCAGAACCCGATCCTCGATCGAGTCGATCTGAGGATTTATCGGGGAGAGGCCCTGGCAATTATTGGTCCTTCCGGGACGGGGAAATCTACGATTCTGCGGATAATTGCGGGTTTGTTGGCCCCGGATGCCGGTGAGGTTTTCGTTCAGGGACAGCGCAGGGTCGGATGGGTTGACGACGTGGCAGATCCGATCGGAATTGGGATGGTGTTTCAGCAAGCGGCTTTGTTTGATTCGCTGACGGTGGAGGAGAATGTCGGTTTTTTACTGTACCAGCATTCTAAGCTGCCGCGCCGCCGGATTCGGGAATTGGTAGAGGAGAAGTTAGAGATGGTGGGTTTGCCGGCAATTGGCGAACGCTATCCGGCGCAGTTGTCTGGGGGAATGCGGAAGCGGGTAAGTTTTGCCCGCGCCATCATGGCGAATCCCGATAATGCTAGAGACAATCCAGAGGTTTTGCTGTACGACGAACCGACGGCGGGTTTAGATCCGATCGCTTCGACGGTAATTGAAGATTTAATCCGCGACTTGCAGGCGGCCCAAGGTGTTTGCAGCACTTATGCGATCGTCACTCACCAAGACAGTACCATCCGCCGCACTGCCGATCGCATCGTGTTTCTCTATCGAGGCAAAGTGCAGTGGGAGGGAACTGTTAATGACATTGCATCGACAGATAATTTGTTAATTCAACAATTTTTTAGCGGCAGTGTTACTGGGCCAATTCAAGTGATTGGATAGTCAGCCAATTTTAGATTTTAGATTTTAGATTTTAGATTGAAATGACTGATGACCAATGACTAACGATTAATCACCAATGACCGATGACTGAGGAGGTAATATGCGATCGCGAACTGTAAGAGAAGGTTCTGTCGGGTTCTTAATTTTAGTAGGAATCGGTTTATTTGGCGGCTTAGTGCTTTGGCTGCGGGGCGTGCAGCTAGGGAACCGCAGCTACAAATTCGCCGTAGAATTTGCCAGCGCCCAAGGAATGCAAATAGGCACGCCCATCAGGTATCGCGGGGTTGCAGTCGGTAAAATTACCGCCCTCAAACCGGGTTCCAACGGCGTAGACGTGACGCTGGAAATTGCCCCCGGTACTTTAGTGATTCCCCGGGATGTTACGATCGAAGCGAATAAATCCGGTTTAATTGGCGAATCGTCGATCGACATTACCCCCAACTCGATTTTGCCAGAATCGTTACTTACCGCCAATCCCGTTAGTGCCGACTGTCCCCCTGAGATTATCTGCCAAAATTCGCGCTTAAAAGGTCAAGCTGGAGTCACTATCGACGAACTAATTAAATCCACAGTCCGCCTAGCTAATTTCTACACCGACCCCGCGCTGTTCAACAATATTAAATCCCTGGCAGAAAATACAGCCAACACCGCTAAAGGCGCAGCTAAACTCACTCAAGATTTATCGAAATTAACTCAAACTGCCCAAACCGAAATCAAAAATTTAAATCAATCTGTCAGGGGAGACATTGGAAGCTTAAATCAATCGGTTAAAACCGAAATAGCAAGTTTAAATCAATCATTAAAGGGAGAGGCAAGCAGTTTAAATCAATCATTAAAGGGAGAAGCCAGCACCTTAAATCAATCGCTAAAGACGGAAATATCAGCAGTCGCGGCTGATATTTCTAAAGTAGCAGCTACGGCGGACACTTCCACAAAAGCCGTATCTGCCGCTGCGATAAATTCTGCTAATTCAGTAACTCAAGCAGCCAATCAAGTTACATTAACAGCCAACCAACTCAATTCTTTAGTAGCAACCAACCGCGCCAGTTTAGTTTCAACTCTGAATAACATCAATCAAAGCAGTCAGGAACTGCGGGTAGCTGTCAGCAGTTTGAGTCCGACAATTAATCGCATCAACCAAGGACAATTGCTGAACAATTTAGAAGTTTTATCAGCGAATGCAGCCCAAGCTTCTGGTAATTTGCGAGATTTATCCAGCCAGGTAAACAATCCGGCAACTTTGCTATTATTGCAGCAAACTCTAGATTCTGCACGAGCTACATTTCAGAACGTGCAGAAAATTACTTCCGACGTGGATGATTTGACAGGAGATCCGGCTTTCCGCAACAACATTCGCAGGTTATTCAACGGATTGGGAGGCTTATTGGGTTCGACAGAACAACTGCGACAGCAAGTTAAAGTAACTCAAACATTAGCTCCCCTTTCTCAGAAAGTAAATGCGAGTAAAACTGCCAGAAATCCATCAGTGGAGCCTGGATTTCCTCGCTTGCAAAAACAGCCAAAATTGCCTGTTATACCTGCTCAAACTGCCAGGTCAGCAGAACAAATTGCTCCATAAAATACCCCTTAAAAGAGGTATCATTGAATAACAGCCCTTGCAAGATTCGCAACTTCCTCTAGTTAGTAAGGTGGGTAATACTCACTCCGATTACAGCTAGTTAATAAGGTGCGCCTTTAGCACCCGGCATTAAATTTATTGTCCAAACCCTATTAACAAAAAATTTTTCAAGCTCAAAAAGTAAAATCAATGACGCAAACATTATCGAAATCGGCTGAAAGCAAAACCCAGTATACTGTAACTTGGGAAAAATTGCCAGATGACTTTAAATTACCAGACGACCCTGTAGAAAACATCGACCAACCACTTTTAGCCGCCGCCCTCCGAGAAGCCTTGGATATCGCAGGATTTATCCTAGCTTCAATGCTAATAGCTTCCAATTTTGGACTCTGTGCCAAAGTCAACGACAAAATAGTAGTAAAAGCCCCAGATTGGGTGTACGTTCCCTCGGTATTGCCCGCAGAAACAGGAGAAGTTCGCCGCAGTTAGTTATACGCGCAATGCTGAGGGAGAAGTACCTGCTGTAGTGATGGAATTTTTATCGGATACTGACGGCAGTGAATATTCAAATAAGCCGACATATCCTTACGGGAAATGGCGGTTTTATGAGCGAATTTTGCAAGTACCGATTTATGTAATTTTTCAACCTAAATCGGGAGTATTGGAAGTGTACAGACTCTCGACCTCGGGAGAATACGAATTGCAAGAACCGGATGCTAATCAACGATTCTGGATAGAATCAATGGGTTTATTTCTGGGGGTTTGGGAAGGTGAAAAATCTCAGAGAACGGGTTATTGGTTGCGCTGGTGGGATGAGAATGAAAATTTGCTGCTGTGGGGTGCCGAACGGGTGGAACAGGAACGCCAGCGCGCCGAAGAGGAACGCCAGAGGGCCGATCGACTAATGGCATACTTGAGAAGTCAGGGTATCAATCCTGATGGAGTTTGAGGGTGTAGGGTTCGCGCGATCGAACAAAAGTTAATAAAATTGAGAAAACAGTTGCGCTCTCAAAAGATTAATCTAAAAAAAGGATAAGGAGAAAACATGACACAAACAGCAGTCAAAAACTCTGTCACCGATAGTTGTCTGACTCTAAGAGGAGTGAGTTGGTCGCAATTTGAATCGCTAGAAGCCGCTTTTGAGTCTGTCGGCGGTATCAAATTTGCTTACTTAGATGGAATTTTAGAAATTATGACAGTTAGCCCCGAACATGAAGAGACAAAGGGTACTATCAGGGCTTTATTAGAAGCATACCTGTACTGCGTCCGGGCGCGTCTTTGTAAAGTTATACGATAATTGTTAGAAGCTCGGCCCGCTTGTGAACCAGACAATTGGTTGAATTTGCTTGACAAATATCGGTTGATGTGTAAGTAGTGTTAGCGAAAATTTTAAATTGCGAGGGGCGATCGTTTTGCGATCGAACTTGGGCAATCTAGATATAGGCGCTTCTTGAGTGCCTGGAAAACAGCGAGGCCAAGAATTAGCAATGGAAAGTACACAAAAAAAATCTAGTGCTCGTCCGGTTCATCGGAGCGATCGAATTAAGCAGATTTTTGCGTTAGTATCAATGGTTTCGTTTGGTGGTTCTGCGATTTTTGGTATTTTCAGTCTGTTCAGCAGCGGTTTGAGCAGCCAGCACCAGCAAAAGCCGGCGGCGGCTGCTGTTTCCCAGGAATCTTTGCTGGCGGCGCAGGAAAGGGGATATGAAACGGTTTTGCAGCGGGAACCGCAGAATCAGACGGCTCTGGAGGGGTTAGCAAATGTGCGGTTGCAGATGAATAATGGGAAAGGGGCGATCGAGCCTTTGGAGAAGTTGGTGAAGCTAAATCCCGGACGATCGGATTATAAGGCGCTGTTGGCGCAGGCGAAGGGGAAATAGTAGGCGATCGGTCAATTTTGTTAGTAAGAGAGATTGAAAATCCTTAAATTAAATGCAGCTTCCTAATTAAAATACCCGACTTAGTTTCACAAAACGAAGGATTGAATATGGGCATAGTACGCATGGGACCACCAATAGACATCATCTCCCAACTAAAAGCAGCTTACGGGATTAATAATTTTATTGAAACAGGAACCTATCAAGGTCATACAGCATACTGGGCAAGCCAATTATTTGAACAAGTTTTTACAATAGAGTATTCTCAAAACCTTTATCAAAAAGTTACCGAAAAATACGGTCATATCAAAAACATAGACTTTTTGTACGGTGATACCAGAAACCTTCTTGATAATACAGTATCACAACTTCAAAGCCCAAGTTTATTCTGGCTAGACGCTCACTGGAGCGGAGGGCAAACCTATGGAGAAATCGATGAGTGTCCCTTACTCGCTGAAATCAAAATAATTAACCGATCTGACTGCGAACACTTTATTTTTATTGATGATGCCCGATTGTTTTTATCTCCTCCACCGCCGCCCCATTCACCTCAACATTGGCCGGATATTAGCGCAGTATTAAACTTTTTAAATTCAGGAAAAAACAGCAGGTATATTGTAATTATTGATGATGTTATTATTGCTGTTCCGGCGCGGGCAAAAGAACTAATTTTTCAGTATTGCCAAAATTTGAACACAAGTTTAGGAAATACAGGCACCGGGAAGCCGGAACAAAATCATCAAAGCACTGCGGTGTCTGCTAATAATATTAATCAGGTAGAGTCTATCAATAACTATGAATTAAAGATTATAGAAAATTTTATTGCTTCCGGTAATGTGGTTTTCGATATTGGCGCAAACATAGGTAGCTGGACAAATCAAGTATTAAACATATGCCCCGACGTTCAAATCCATTTGTTTGAGCCAGCACCGCCAATATATCAAACACTTCTACAAAACCTGGCTGAACCGATTAAAACAGGTCAACTCGTGTTAAACAACTTGGCAATAGCACACCAACAGGAAATCAGGGAATTTTATTACTACGATAAATTTTCAGGATGGAGTACATTTCACCGCCGATTTGAAATCGAAAAACAATATAATATTCAGTCGCCTCAGCCATTTCATATTTTAACAGCTACCCTTGATGATTATGTCCAAACAAGGGGTATAAAGCGAATTAATTTCTTAAAAATTGATACAGAAGGCGGCGAACTAGAAGTTCTTAGCGGAGCAACGAACCTCTTACAAAAAGGCAAAGTAGATTATATTCAGTTTGAGTATGGCGGAACATTTGTTGATGCCAACATCACATTAAAACAAGTATTCGAGCATTTACAAAAATTTCGTTATACAATCTTTAAAATACTGCCCCATGCTTTACAACCCTTACCCGAGTTTTTACCAGAATATGAGAATTACGAGTATAGCAACTTTTTAGCTGTGAACGAGAGGTTCACAGCTTTGATTTTTAGTCAAGCACCAAATCTGCTCGATTTGCAGCAGCTTTGCGGAAAACATTCTGTTGCACCGCGCGGCATTATTCACATTGGGGCACACGAAGGCAAGGAAATTGCAAGATACCGAGAAATGGGAGTGCAAAGGGTACTGTTTGTTGAAGCAAATCCTGCTGTATTTGAACGTTTGAAAACAAATATAGCGGGTTTTCCTAACGTGCTAGCGGTGAATTGTGCAGTTAGCAACATCAACGGCACAAGCACATTGTATGTAACTTCTTTGGATCAAAGCAGTTCTATCTTACCATTGAAGGATCATCAAAAGTTTTATCCACAAATAAAGGAAGTTGAGCGTGTAGTTGTGGAGTCGAGAACTCTGGATACACTTCTAGAAGAACTTGAAATTAATCCCGCCGAATTTAATATATTAAACATTGACATTCAAGGTGCAGAGTTATTGGCTTTGCAGGGAGCAACGAACGTTCTCAGACACATAGAAGCAATAAACACGGAAGTTAATTATGAAGAACTCTATGAAGGCTGCGCTTTAATTGACGAAATCGATGATTTTCTGGAGAGGTGCGGTTTCGATCGCGCTGCAACTGCAACACCCTTCCATCCATCTTGGGGCGATGCGTTTTATGTGAAAAAGCCGGTAATTACAATGTCCACGCTTGGCAGAAACGGACGGTTTGCCAATCAAATATTTCAGTATGCTTTCTTGACAATATACGCAAAAGAACATAACTTCAGAGTAGAGACACCAGCCTGGATTGGTCAGGCTCTCTTTGGTTGCAAAGATCAGCCAATTTCTCAGGAGTTACCTGTAGTTAGCGAAGAAACTAATAACCTTTTAGAAGCTCGCATACCAAAAGCCAAAGAAACCTTCAAAAATGTGGATTTTTGGGGTTACTTTCAGTACCATACAAAGTATTATGCACCGCACAAGGAGTATTTCATATCGCTGTTCAAACCGGTGCCGACAATAGAAACTAAAATGAAGAAAGCCTTGGATTGTTTGCGATCGCGCGGCAAAACAATCGTCGGTTTGCACTTGCGGCGGGGAGACTACGGCTACAGCGATTTCTTCATCGCACCGAGCGAATGGTACAGAGAATGGCTAAAAGGTTTGTGGGAAACCCTCGACGAACCAATACTATTTATTGCTAGCGATGAACCGGAAAAAGTTTTAAGTGATTTTGAGGAGTATAATCCCATCACGGCAAAAGATTTAGGTTTGGAGTTACCGGAAGCAGAATTTTATCCAGATTTTTATTTATTGAGCCAGTGCGATATCACAGCAATTTCCAATAGCTCATTTTCCTTCGCAGCTTGTATGCTCAACCAAAAAGGCAAATTTTTCTTTCGTCCGCACTTATCGGCTCAAAAACTCATTCCTTTCGATCCGTGGAATAGCGAACCAATTTTGCGGAATGTCAACCTTATCCGCTCTACTAACGAAATTAACCCCGAATTAATAACAACTACGAAAACAATTAATCTTGACTTGATTGAAGAAACGATCCAGAAATTAAACCTCAGAGAAGTTAATTTAATCATTTTCCCAAATTGGCATCAGCCAGAAGAGTCTCTCTCTGGCGAGTTGTCAGAGGTCATCAAAGGTGTTTTGGCTCATCGCGATCGCGATCGCATCACTCTACTTATAGACAGTAGCGACATTGATGAAGAGGATGCTAACCTTATTTTGTGCAATGTTACCATGACTTTGCTGCTGGAAGAGGATTTAGATGTTGGCGAGGTGCCGGAAATTACCTTAATCGGACAGATGAGCGAACTGCAATGGGAAATTCTTTCGCACCATCTTCGCGCTCGCATTGTGTTGGAGCAAGAAAATAAACACGTGGCACACAGAGCAGGTAACTTGCCACTGTGTAAAATAGAAACCTTCGCAAATATCAAATTATAAAAACTAAGTTTAAGTGAGTGCAACTATGAACAATAACGTTTCTAAATCGTCGTTCAACAGGATAATTCCACCTGAGATTAAAAATGATGAATTTTATCTGGCTATTCAAAGGATTGTTCAGAACGAAGATATTAAAACAGTCTTAGAAATTGGCTCGTCATCGGGAGAAGGAAGTACAGAGGCATTGGTGACAGGGATTCGGCAAAATCAGAACAACCCAATGCTATTTTGTGTAGAAATTTCACAACCTCGCTTTGCTCAACTAAAAAATAGATATGCTAATGATGATTTTGTCAAGTGCTACAACGTCTCTACTGTTTCTCTCGAACAATTTCCCGAGGAACAAGAAGTTATCAACTTCTACAACAACATTAATACAGGTTTAAGAGGTTATCCACTCGCACAGGTAATAGATTGGCTGCGAGATAATATAAAATATGTTAAAGAATCCGGGGTTGAGCCGAACGGCATCAAAAAAATAAAGCAAGAAAATAACATCGATATTTTTGATGTAGTGATAATAGACGGCTCTGAATTTACGGGACGAGTGGAACTAGACGAAATATATGGAGCCAAGTTTATTATGCTTGACGACATCGATACGTTTAAGAACTATCAGAATCATTGCAGATTACTTTTAGATTCCAACTATGTACTGGTAGAGCAAAATCTATTTTTGCGTCACGGTTATTCCGTTTTCAAGAAGACTGAAACAATAAAAAAAACTCGCCAAGTTTCCGATATGCCCCTACATTTTTTCACAATCGTTCTCAATGGACAACCGTTTATTCGTTACCATATCCAAGTTTTAAAAGAGTTACCTTTTCAGTGGCACTGGCATATTGTTGAGGGTGTAGCAGACTTGAAGCACGATACAGCTTGGTCTTTAAACTCCGGGGGAAAAATTGCGGACGAAATTCACAACAACGGACGCAGTAATGACGGAACTGCTGAGTACATAGACGAACTGGCAAGACAATACCCTGAAAACGTTTCAGTATATCGCAAACCGGAAGGTGTTTTCTGGGATGGAAAACGCGAAATGACGAATGCGCCATTGACAAACATTAGAGAGGAATGTTTGCTGTGGCAATTGGATGTAGATGAACTGTGGACAGCCGAGCAAATTTGTACTGCGCGGCAGATGTTTATCAATCATCCTGAAAAAACAGCAGCTTTCTACTGGTGCTGGTATTTTGTCGGAGAGAATCTGGTTATTAGCACTCGCAATTGTTATGCTCAGAATCCTCAACAAGATTGGTTGCGTACTTGGAGATTTAAGCCCGGAGCATTTTGGATCTCTCACGAACCTCCAAGATTAGCGGAACCCAATCCTGACGGTTGGCGCGATGTGGCTGCGGTCAATCCTTTTTTACACGAAGAAACTGAAGCAGCCGGGCTAATTTTTCAACATTTCGCTTACGCCACAAAAGAACAGTTGCGTTTTAAAGAGCAATACTACGGCTATGCTAATGCTGTTGCTAAATGGACAGAGTTGCAGCGACAAACTAGATTCCCGCTTTGCTTGAGTCAGTATTTTCCCTGGGTTAAAGATTTAACGGCGGTTGATACTGCAAAGGCTTGTGGAATCCAGCCGATCGCGCAGAAAGAAAAAGATAGCAATACCTGGAAGTTTGTACAAGTACCTCAGCAACAAAAGTCTGCCAAACCTCACCAGCTATTTCCCAAAATAATTGTAGACGGCGTATTTTTTCAGCGCTATAAAACTGGAATTGCTCGGGTATGGAAATCTCTCTTAGAAGAATGGGTAGAAAACGGTTTTTCCGAACACGTAGTTGTTATTGACAGAACGGGAACTGTTCCGGAAATTCCCGGCATCCAGTACCGTCCTTTGCCTGGTTACAACTATGACACAGTGGATGCCGATCGCGCAATGCTACAGCAAGTTTGTGACGAACAGAGTGCAGACTTATTTATCTCGACTTACTACACAACTCCCCTATCAACTCCCTCTGCATTCATAGCGTATGACATGATTCCAGAAGTTGAAGGAGTAAATTTAAGTACACCGATGTGGCGTGAAAAGCATTTCGGGATTCGCCACGCATCTGCATACATCGCAATTTCCGAAAATACAGCCCGTGACTTAGTAAAGTTTTTTCCAGATATTGCCTCAGATTCAGTAACTGTAGCTCATTGCGGAGTTAACAGTAAATTTTCACCAGCGAGTCCAGAGGCAGTTAATCATTTTAAAAACAAGTACGGTATATCAAAGCCATACTTTCTTTTGATCGGGCCTGGAATCGGCTATAAGAATGGAACTTTGTTTTTCCAGGCTTTTGCTCAACTTGAAAGCAGACAAGGGTTTGAAATTGTCTGTACGGGTAGCGATTTGTTATTAGATACAAAGTTTAGAGACTATACGTCAGGCTGTGCGGTACATATTTTACTGCAACTGAGCGATGAAGAGTTGATAGCTGCTTATTCCGGTGCTGTTGCACTGGTTTATCCCTCGAAGTATGAAGGTTTTGGCTTACCTGTGCTGGAAGCGATCGCTTGCGGATGTCCAGTCATTACTTGTGCAAATGCGTCTATACCTGAAGTCGCAGGAAAAGCGGCATTATATGTGAACGATACTGATGTTAGCGGACTGGCGAATGCGCTTTGCGAAGTGCAAAAGCCGGATGTTCGCAAGGCCTTAATTGCTGCAGGTCTCAAACAAGCGCAAAATTTTTCGTGGTCGAAAATGGCGAAAACGGTGAGTTTGGCTTTGATAGATGCAGCATTCTTGCCTTTAAAGCTGCGGTCAATCAATTTAATCGTTTTCCCAAATTGGCTAGCATCAGAAGAGACGATTTGCGAAGAATTTACACAAGTTATCAGGGCGATCGCCTCTCACCCCGATCGAATGAAGATGACATTACTTGTAGATACTGGCAACATTTCTAACGAGGATGCAAATCTGATTTTATCCAGTGTTGCTATGAATCTGCTGATAGAAGAAGATTTGGACGTTACTGAGTGTGCCGAAATTTCCTTGGTAGGACAACTGGAGGAAAAACAGCGGGAAGCGCTGTTGAGTCGCATCCAGGGTAGACTTGTCATAGAGAACGAAAATAAACAGGCGATCGCAGCAGCCAAAGCAGAAAACCTTCCCTGCTGGGATCTCGCTAGCTTCAGCCGCCAGCGAGCCGTCCAATCAGAAACAGGAGATTGGCAGTTCATTTTAGCAGAAAGTTTATTTCTCAAAGTCTCTCAAAGACAACATAATATTAACGAAAAACCCTCCGCGATTTGCTACTTAGAATACCTCCAAATAAACTGTCGGACTATCGATTTAGATACCTGGTCGCGCGTAGCTTCAATTCTTGAGAATACATCTTGGGACGAACCTGTATCAGCGACGGATTTAAACAATTTTGCTGTAGTAGCCTTGATAGAAGCAGAGCAGTGCCAGGAATCATCCCTCAAAGAAATATATATTAATACAGCTTTAGAAGCCTTAAAGAGTGCAGTAGATTTATACAATCATCCACTCTGTGCAGCTCATTTTGCCCTAGTTCTTGCCCTGACGGGAGAATCCGATGAAGCAATTAAAGAAGCTTTTCATTTTTTGGTATCCCTTGGTATTCAGCAGTCTGCTGGCGGCACACGAGAAAAAATTCCTCCAGCTCTTGTTTATCTGCCGCCGACTGGTAGTAGTTTGAAGATGTACCAAGCAGAACTGCTAATTCAAATTTTACAAGCCGAAGACGCTCGCAGTCAATCGATATTATTGTTAATTGAAGCTCTAGGTCGATCGCAGATAATTTCTTACAATGAATTCGGAATGAGGCTGCTGCACCTAACGGCTCAAGTTTTACCAGATTCTGGTTCCATAAATTTAAAAATAGGAGTATACAGTCTGCTAAACGATCGATCGGAAGGAGTCATGTATTTGCACCGTGCCAAACAAATTTCCTCGAATTCCGCACCCGTGCTGCAAGCTCTATACATCGCCTGTAAAGATTTAGAGCAGATAGAATATGCCCAGGAATGGCTAAATTTTGCTCGACAATTGGCTCAACAGCATCCCAATTCTCTAGAGTGGAGATGGACTGACTTAGAAGTTAACAGTCTCTTCACTTATGTGCCTTTTGAAACTCAACTTTTATTAGCAGTTGAACCGAGGTTTTACGGTTGTATAACCAGCAGCGTATTGATTGCCGAAAGAGACTGGTTTGAAAAAGAAATGGAATTTTGGCGCAGTGCGATCGCACCAGGCATGACCGTTATCGATGTGGGTGCTAATGTGGGAGTTTACACCTTTAGCGCTGCTCTGCGAGTCGGTTCCCAAGGGCACGTGCTGGCAGTAGAGCCTTTTTCTGGCTGCATTAGCTATTTGCAAGAAACCTGTAGAATAAATCATCTAAACTGGGTGAAAGTTTGTGCCGGTGCTGCCAGCGATCGCTCTGGAACAGTTCGCTTATCTCTTTCCCCTGCCAGTGAATTAAACAAAATCGCCACTGGCGAAGCTGTCGCAGAAATGCAGCCAGACTCTTTTGAAGAAGTCACCTGCTTTACTCTAGACAGCTTGATTGAGCAGGAAAACTTGAGCCGAGTAGATTTCCTCAAAATAGATGTTGAAGGGCACGAATTGTCAGTATTGACCGGCAGCGACAGAATATTATCTGAATTTGCTCCCGTCATTATGTATGAAAATATTGTTGCCGGAAGTAAAGACAGCAATTTACCTGTTGCTGACTACCTTAGAGGGAGAGGATATCGATTATTCCGCTATCAACCTTACCTGCAGAAACTAATTCCTGTAAACTCCGCCGAAGAGTTGCACGGAAACATGAATATCATCGCTTTACCCTCAAATCAAAGTTACCTATTAACTCAAGAATAATCAGTTTTGGAAAAAGAAGAGGATACTTTGAGTATGACATTTTTTATTGAAAGCTTAAAGAAAAGCGGTCATTTAGAACAAATTAACATGACAGTTTGTAATGTTGGCTGTCGTAAATTAACGACCCAAGATGACTATGGCAGCCAGGGATGGAATATTTTTGCACCTCGGCTGACTATCTACGGTTTTGATGCAGATGCAGATGCTTGCGAAGCCGCCAATGCTGACCTTGAAGCACGACAAGTCAATTGGACTGAAAAACATATTCCTCTAGCCTTAGCAAAGTCTGTAGGTGAATCCACACTTTATGTCACACAACATCCCATGTGCAGTTCGCTTTATCCACCGAATGAACCTTACTTGGAACGTTTTTCAGGACTACCCGAACTTGTGAACTTAGATTTTTGTATAGAACTTGAAACCACCACTTTAGATGAGTTCTGCCAGCAGGAAGGAATTGATGAAATAGATTTCCTGCAAATTGATGTTCAAGGTGCCGAACTTTTGGTATTAGAAGGTGCAGTAGAAATTTTAAAACGAAGTATTCTAGCTGTTCAAGTTGAAGTCTCGTTTTCAAATTTATACTTAAATCAACCTTTGTTTGCAGATGTAGATATCTATCTCAGAAACCAAGGTTTTACACTATTTGACTTAACAGGTGCTCGCCGTTTCCGCAGTCATTCCCCTATTGGTTCAACACTCCGCGGCGGACAATTACTGTGGGGAGATGCGTTTTACTTCCGCGATTTAATTGGAAAAGAAATCGATCAAAATATGACAACACCTGATAATATTCTTAAATTGGCTTGCATTGCCGACACTATGAATTTCCCGGACTACGCTTTAGAATTATTTGAATATCTGACTTTGCAACATGGCAGTAACCCCCAATATAACTTTGCCAACAATATCATTGAGGGCCTAGCTCAATTTCCCGAGCTAGTCAAGCAGGGACTAGGTTCCCTGCCTATCGTTGCCCGAATTCGGGATTATATTAGTGATTGTGATATTGACTCGTTTGAGAGTATAGCTTAATAAGACTAACTTTGGAGATAAATTTCCCACATCTGCTGGTATGCTTTTTCCATCTCTCGCGTAAACTGCTGGGCATTCCAAAGCGGAGCAGTTTGCCTTGACTGCCGCAGTTTCCACGAAATTTGTTGCCGCAAAGCAGCATCTTTCCCTAAGCGAATTCCCCATTCCACATATTCTTCTTCAGTCCAAGCAATTCCCTCTGTTACCCCTGCATTCATCATCATAGTATAGCTGTTGCGTGCGGCAAATTGCTGCCCGACTCGCGTCACCAAGGGAATGCACATCCAAAGAGTTTCTAGAGTAGTTGTGGCTCCATTATAAGGATAAGTATCCAGAACTACATCCGCAATACCTAAGTTAGCTCGGTGAACTTCCTCTGAAGTAACTGTTGGCAAAAATCGCAGACGATCGCCCTCCAAACCCTCTTCTTCTGCTAGCTGGCAAAACAAATTTTTAATTGATTTTTCGTCAGCCCCCCCTTTAATTAAAAAATAACTATTCGGCACTTCCTTCAAAATTTTCATCTGTAGTCGCGCTGTGTCCTGATGGCGCTTGTAACCGCTCTGACTACTGAGATACACAATAGCATCGTTAGGAATCTTCAACTGATCGCGACGTAATGTTGGCACTCCAACTTCAAAACCATCCACAGCTATGTAAGTCTGGGGCAAGCGCCAGATTTTTTCACTGTAATAATTCTGAGCCGACTCCGGCAGCACGTATGGATCGGCAATAAAATAGTCAATTGCAGGCACTCCTGACGCATCCCAACCCAACCAAGTGACTTGAACGGGCGCGGGTTTCATCGCCATCACTTCACAGTTAATGTCTAGAGTAATGCTGTCGAGATCGATCAGAATATCAATCTCATCTTTATCTATTTGCTCGGCAACGTTGGTACTGACAATCCCGCACCGATAGGCTTTATCAACGTGATTGACATACCATTCTTGTAAAAAGTGATCGGTATTAACATAATTGAGAAAATAAGCATGAATTTGAAACCGATCGCGATCGTGATGCTGAAACAGCCATCGTGCTAGCCAGCCCACAGAATGCCTTCTCAGGCAGTGGGACAAATAGCCAATCTTCAGCGGCTTAGCAGAAATGCCCCGGCTTTTTCGAGCTAACTGTCGCTGTCGGTATCCCTCTATCTGCTCCTTGCTGTTGTTTTGAACGTTGAGTTGGCATAGCTGAGCCAATTCGTTACTAATTTTTCTAGCATTTATTGGCTCGTCCTGAAAGTATGGGTAAAAAAAGCTCGTAACAAATAAGTCGTCAACAGTCGATAAGTTAAGCGATGTCGGCTTTGATTCTATCAACAACTCCTGATCTGACTTGAGCCGCTTGAGTACCGAACAAGCTTCTTCCCAGTATCCGCCTGCACTCATCAACCCCCGCAAAATCAGGTGATTCGCATAAACTTTAGCCGGTAATTCTTGTATTAATGAATAGAAAAGCTTAGCTGTCTGTATCCCCTCATCATATTCACCGGCATTTTGATAAAAACAAGCCAAGTGGCGAACCATCTCGGGATGCTCTGAATCTAAGCGTAAAACCAGCTCAGCCAAGTGTATTGCTACTCTAGTTAGTCTTAATATATAGCCTAGCTCGCAAGCAGTTTCTAATAAAATTCCGATATAAACTTGAGGTTCGCGGACATGAGCGAGACAAACTTCTGCAAACTCCAGCGTTGCCGGATGTGAAGGTTTGCCAGCCAAAACACTTTGCAATACTTGCATTAACAGAGCTGCGTCAACCTCAATTGCCGGCTCTACCTGTAGCAACTCGATCAAGCCAACAGAAGTCAGTTCGTCTCCTGTAAAAGTCTCAAGCCGGATGAAAAGCTCAATCAAACGCAACAAGTTGTTAACATCCGCCGGATTAATTTCCCTTATATGCTGCCGAATTGCCCAAGCAACAGAATAGTCTGACAAAACCTCCCGGCGCTCTGCTTCCATTTGCAGCACATATAAAAGTTGAGCTGTCCATTCCTCAACTTCTTCCGGTTCCCCGTCTGCCATGCCCAGCAGCCAAGTCGTTTGAGCTTCCATCTCTTGCCCCTGCAACAGCAACATCAACCCCAAGTGCCAGTAGTGGGACTTAGTTTCCGGCTCCGCTCCAATTGCCTTTTCGTAGAGGTTGGCAGCCTGAGTGCAATCTCCTTCGATTAGATATTGACGGGCTTTTTGCTGCCAATCAGCTAGAACAGTCGATGAAATGTTTTCTAAAGAGATTGTCATAGTAATAGTTATTGAAGCTTTCCAGTTTTTATAAACCTCCTGAATAGCAATGGGTAGTGTAAACAACACTACCCACTTTGTTAAAAAATTCAGGTTAGGCTTGCAGGAACAATCCCTGCTTTGATGGCTTTCCTACTTCGACACTACGGTATAGGTAGTGTTGTTGCAAGCTAAGCTAGTAGCAGTAGCAGGCGTAACTGCCAAATCCGGTGCAGCTACACCAGCCCCAGTACTCTCGCACAATACAGCCGTGCTGGTTTTGTCAGGTGAGCCTGCCGGTAGAACCAGAGCTACCGATCCTATATACGATTTGAGCGCTGTGCTTTGACCTGACGCGACATTTCCAACCTGGGTAGTGTTTGAGTCAATAGCGCCCCCTGCTGGTAAAACACTATATTTATAGTTCTCGGTCTGAGTTCTAATGCCCAGCCCCAGAACCTCAACGTTTGAGCCAAATTTACCTTGCTCAGCAAAGGACGCTTGCTGGGCACGGTTCATAGAACCAGCGTACTGCTTAGCTTCTGATTGCTTGGCTTTGTTAGCTTGGTTAAGGAAGGAGGGCAAAGCAATAGCAGATAGAATACCGATGATGATGATAACGACCAAAAGTTCAATCAGGGTAAAACCCTTATCCTGTCTTTTTTGATTGAGGTGTTGCAGGAATCTGGCTTTAAATTCAGTTTTCATTGGTTGTTTCTCCTAGAGGGGTGGGATGCTCGATTTCTAACTCTTATATGTAACTTACCCACTTCTGCTCAACTTCATATCACTGCCCGCAAAAATGTTTTTAGCAGTCTCAGTGAAAGGTACACAGAGTTCAAGAACCCTCCAAAAGCACGTACAGAAAGACTTCTAGGCTCATCAAAATTTCCTTGATTTCATTGAATGCTCTCTCATGATTCACAGGTTCTAGGGTTACAAGGTCCAGGGGTCTAAGCTTGAGCCAGCGCTCCGCTAACGATATCACAGGCTGCGCCCCCTCCCACAGAGGCAGCAAGCAAGCTGCCATACTGCTCTCTATTAAAATCGGCACTAAGGTTGGCGAAGTGACATAACGGCTAATCTCGAAGGAACTCTGGTTAGTGATAGATTTAATCAAGTCTTCTTTTAACTGGGGAGTTCGGAGCTGAGGATGCAGATGCACCTTTGCCTGCTGCCAGTGATCCCCAGTCCATTCTGAAACTGGTACAAACGACTGAGCTTGGTTGGGAAGACCGCACCAAAAGTCTATCAAACGATGAACTGGATGTAAAAGTTCAAACAGGTGCAGCCGTTGTTCCACAGGAATGTCTGGCAAGCTCATTGCCAGAAACGCAGGTATGTTATTTGGCTCCTTGAACAAATCCGTCAAGTCCCACAACCGCCAACTCACCATGCTAATAAATTCTAAATCAGCATTTCTTAATGCTGAAAACACTTCAGGTATAGTATAGCCTCGATCTCCCAGCAGCAAATAGTTAGCCAGCATCCATTCTTCGTTTTTTTCGGCTGGAGAACTCCATGTTCTTGACTTAATAGCCACGTCATCTTTTAGGTCCTGTATAATTTCTTTGGCTAGCTCTATCTCCATCTCCCTAGGATTATCATCCATCAATCCCATGATTTTGAATACTTTTTGAACTGCAAAGTAAGAACTTCGCTGGAGGGAGCTGTGGAGGTTGGTGCGAATAATTCCATCCGGTTTCAAAACAGATTTCATGGCTTGCAATCCGACAACTGCGTCTGGCAAGAGATAAAGCACCTCGTCATTGTTGATATAATCAAACTGCTGGTTTAAACTAGGCAGTTCCTCAATTGACAAAGCATGAAACTCAATATTCTCAAAGCCGTGATATTGCAAGCGCTGTCTGGCTAGCTTAACAGACTCTTCGGATAAATCAATTCCAACAATTTTGGCTCCCGGATTGGCCTCTGCCAAAATTAAAGATTTGTACCCGCTGCCGCAGCCGGCATCTAAAATAACTTTTCCTTCAGTTTCTATGACTTTCTGATTTCTTATATAGTAAGCTGTTACCAAATTATGCAGATACAGAGTCTGATAGTTATTCTTAGGAGATGTCTCTAGGGGAATTCTAGGATAAGGAGCAGTGTCAAATTGTTGACGAATTTTCTCTATTAACTCTGATTCATGGGTATCCATTCTGAATCGCTCCTGATGTTGCTAAATTGTGATGTGGTACTCCCTATTCTAATATGTAAAGGTATCTCACCCGCGCATCGCCTGGAAAAAGCGATCGCCCCCACCTCACGTCCAAACTGCAAGCCCACTCGCAACACATACTTGCAATAATACTCTCACAACCGATCGCCCAACCAACTACCACCTCAATGAACACCAACATCAGCCCCATCCTCAAAGTATTCACCCTCTCCGCCGCCCTTTCCCTGGCCATCAAGTACGCAGGGCCTAGCTTATCCATACCCTCTACCGACCTCAACGCCCTAATCGCCGTCTTTACGCCCAGTATCATTCTAGCTGCTATCCTCGGCTGGCGATCGCCCCAACCTACCCAAATCAAGTTAAGCATAAAAAAATAGCTGCGCCCGCCCTAACCAGAAATCCCCCTCCTAAACTCCCTCATCGCTTCCACACTCGAAGCCATCAGCAAGCAGCGACACAGTAAATTAATATCTAAATCTGGCAAAACAACACTTGAAGAAACTTTTTCATAACCCTCAGAACCCAAGCGATACATAGACAGTACACCATCCTCCCAGAACCAGACTTCAGCAACTCCCAATACTCGATAGCGCTGCAATTTTTTGACAGTACCGCTAGTGAAGATAACTTCGATACATAAATCTGGGGGATAATTTGGGGTTATCCGTCGGCCAATAAAATAAGATTCATCAGCTTGTGCAGATACTACCCCTTCCTTTTCTTGGGTAAAGCTTCCCGTAGGGGCAAACTCAATTTCATTTTCGGCGCAGTAGATAGCCAGCAGCGTACAAATTGTCCGACTAAAAAACTCGTGTTCTGGGGAAACTGCCAATATTTCTACCTCTCCTTTGTAATAAAACAACCTCGTCCCTGGGGAGTCAGAAAACCCCTGTTCAATTAGCTTGAACTGTTCCCAGCTAATCCCGGACTGAATGAACCGTTGGTCTAGTGGCTGTAAGAGAGTCTGTGCCATGATGCGAACCTCCATCAAACTACTGAAACATTATAAAACAATCATCATCAACCTCTCCGGTAAGCTTCAATCTCCGCTGCAATCTCCTCCTAGGTAATTTCTTGAACCTCTGGGATAGCTTGCGTTTTCTCAAATAAATCATTTACTTTCCGAGCAAGGATTCGGCGACTATTTCGCTCCGATCAAAGCTTTAATGCTTCTCTCAAAACCGCTTCTACATTTTCATATTTTCCCGTATCTAACTCAGATTGGATCGACTGTTCTAATTCTGGGTTTAAAACAACATTCATCGTCACTTTCCTGTTAAAAACTGTAATGTGCGATCGCAATAACGGCAGAGACTTGGCATAATAATCTCAATGCCTAATTATACAACCCACTACCACCTCGATGAACACCAACATCAGCCCCATCCTCAAAGTATTCACCCTCTCAGCCGCCCTTTCCCTGGCCATCAAGTACGCAGGGCCTAGCTTATCCATACCCTCTACCGACCTCAACGCCCTAATCGCCGTCTTTACCCCCAGTATCATCCTAGCTGCTATCCTCGGCTGGCGATCTCGCCAACAGCCAAGATAGGGGCGCGATCACCCCTATCGCAGCTTGATACTTTACTCTCAATCCTCCCCCTCTTCTAAGATTTGATCCAGAAAACCAGAAACTGAAACAATCTTAGTATTGCCCAAAGTTTCTACCTCAGTAAAATCTCGATCGCCAGTTATTAAAAAATTTGCATTACCAGCCAAAGCACAAGCGAGAAATTTAGCATCTTTCCTATCCCTTGGAAAATCTACCTCAACCTCCACTTCAATCAACTGCGTTACCGTATCAAAAATCTCCCACCACTCTTCTATTACTTCCTGGCTTAGCTTAAACTTGGGACGTAACAAAACATCCTTATATTCCGCTATAATTTCTAGTGATACCAGCCACTTCCAGTCCGGGCGATCGATGATTGACTGAATCGCTTTTTTGGGCATCCGTCCCCTCAAAATCCCAGACACTAAAATATTAGTATCAACAACAATCTTCATTCACCTCTCCGGTAAGCTTCAATCTCCGCTGCAATCTCCTCCTCTGTAATTTCTTGAACCCCTGGTAGCGCTTGCGTTTTATCAAATAAATCCTTTACTTTACGAGCAATGATTCGGCGACTATTTCGCTCAGATAAAAGCTTTAATGCTTCTCTCAACACCGCTTCTACATTTTCATATTTTCCCGTATCTAACTCAGATTGGATCAACTGTTCTAATTCGGAGTTTAAAACAACATTCATCGTCACTTTCCTGTTAAAAACTGTAATGTGCGATCGCAATAACGGCAGAGACTTTGCAGAATAATCTCAATGCCTAATTATAGAACGAACTACCACCTCCACGAACACCAACATCAGCCCCATCCTCAAAGTATTCACCCTATCCGTCGCCCTTTCCCTGGCCATCAAATACGCAGGGCCTAGCTTATCCATACCCTCTACCGACCTCAACGCCCTCATCGCCGTCTTTATCCCCAGTATCATCCTAGCTGCTATCCTCGGCTGGCGATCGCCCCAACCTACCCAAATCAAGTTAAGCATAAAAAAATAGCTGCGATCGTCCTAACCAGAAATCCCCCTCCTAAACTCCCTCATCGCTTCCACACTCGAAGCCATCAGCAAGCAGCGACACAGTAAATTAATATCTAAATCTGGCAAAACCACACTTGAATAAATTTTTTCATAACCCTCAGAACCCAAGCGATACATAGACAGTACACCATCCTCCCAGAACCAGACTTCAGCAACTCCCAATACTCGATAGCACTGCAATTTTTTGACAGTACCGCTAGTGAAGATAACCTCTACAGATAAATCGGGAGGAGTTCCAGTTGACCTACCAATAACATATGATTCGTCAGGTTGTGCAGAAGCTTCGCCTTCTGTTTCTAGAGTAAGGCTTCCTGTAGGTTTAAATTTAATGTCTTTGATGTCAAAGTAAAGAGCCAAAAGAATAGTGAGGGTGCGGCTTATCGCTTCGCGGTCTTCTGAAACTGCCAATATTTCTACCTCTCCCTTGTAATAAAACAACTTGATACCAGGGGAGTCAGAAAACCCCTGTTCAATTAGCTTGAAATGTTGCCAGCTAATCCCGGAATTAATGAACCGTTGGTCTAGTGGCTTTAAGAGTGTCTGTGTCATCATGGGAACCTCAATCAATTTCTGGGTTTAAAACAAAATTCATAAAGCATTAAATACTGTTAACGTTATTTCTGTGATAAGTTTAGATTGCCTTTTTTGCCCAAGGTGCGATCGCTCAGTAAATACCAAACTTTCAAGTCGGCATAATATCGTCGAGTCTCAGTTGTAAATTTGGAAATTGGTAATAATAAATAGTATCTCCCAAGCGATATTGTTGCTGCTGGTATGCACCATTAACTAACTGGCAGACTGTGAAAGTCGGTTGCTTTGGGTTGCCGATAAATTGCCAACCACCTAAGCCCCGAAAGTCCACAATCCAATATTCTGGGATATTCAATAAAGCGTATTCTTCCACTTTTCTGGCATAATCATCTTGCCAATTAGTGCTGACTACTTCAGCAACAAGCTTAATGGTACTACCGTTACAAATAAATGGTTCTTTTTGCCAAAGGGGTTCTTGACAGAGTTCTGATTTATCTAAAACAACTACGTCAGGACGCAGCGCTGTAGCTTCAGCATATAGTGGTTTGATCAGACAATTTTTAGGAACCAACCAGTTGAAGTTATCCCGAAAGATTTCGACATAAATTCTACCCGCAATACTCCCGGCAACAGCTTCGTGAGGGCCAGTAGGTTCCATGTCTCTGAGTTCTCCGTCAATTAGTTCATAGCGTGTATTATCCCCATATTGGGCGATAAACTCCTCAAAGCTAAGTAATTTGGGTGTGGTGTAGGTCATAGATCGTGTTTTAACGGGATGTAATTTAATTGTAAGTTTAGTTAAAATCGGCTATCTGGCAAAAAAACAAAGGTTTGGTACTTTGCTCTCAATCCTGCCCCTCTCCTAATCTTTTATTACTTCCGGGCTTAGCACAAACTTGCGATAATAGTCTCAATGCCTAATTATACAACCCACTACCACCTCAATGAACACCAACATCAGCCCCATCATCAAAGTATTCACCCTATCCGCCGCCCTTTCCCTGGCCATCAAGTACGTAGGGCCTAGCTTATCCATACCCTCTACCGACCTCAACGCCCTCATCGCCGTCTTTACCCCCAGTATCATCCTAGCTGCTATCCTCGGCTGGCGATCGCGCCAACAGCAGCAGTAGAGACGCCATCAAAAAGTGCGATCTACACTAGGTCTAAAGACTATGTTTTTGCCCAAATCTTAATTCCCCTTACAGCTTATCGCAACCAAACTAAAGGCACTCACCATGATTCAAATCATACCTGAATTAGTAACATTCGATGAATTCATTGACTGGTATCCGAAAAATTCAGAACACCGCTACGAACTGCACAATGGAGAAATTGTTGAGATGCCAAAAGCAACAGGCAAATATTCTAAAGTGACCGGTTTTACCAGCGGCTGGTTATTTCTCAAAATAGAACCCTTAAACCTACCCTACTTCATCCCCAAAGAATGCGTCATCAAACCTATGCGCGAGGAATCGGGGTATGAACCAGATATTATTATACTCAACGAACAAACCATTGCAAACGAGCCACGATGGGAAAAATCATCAATTATCACAATGGGTTCATCAGTCCCCCTAATCGTCGAGGTAACTAGCACTAATTGGGGTGATGATTATGCCCTAAAGCTTGAGGCATACGAATCAATGGGCATCCAAGAATATTGGATTATAGACTATCTAGGATTGGGCGGCAGACGGTTTATCGGCAATCCAAAACAACCTACTTTTTCGGTTTACCAACTTGTAGACGGCGAGTACCAAGTCAAACTGTTCCGAGGGGGCGAGGGTATTGAGTCTCCAACTTTCCCACAATTGAAGCTGACAGCGCAGCAGGTGTTCGCAAAAGGGAATTGAGGAGGCTGCTTATACTGATGTCCGAGTAGGTGTATCTGATTAAAGATGCGATCGCCCGCATCTAAGGTATCTTATAGAGGTGCGATTTATCGCTTCACGGGTGCAGAGCAATTACCAAGCAGCCATTCCCAATACCCTTTTCCTCAATCTAAAATCTAAAATCTAAAATCTAAAATCTAATGAAGCTAGGACAGTGGATGGGCTTATTAGCCCTCATCGCATCTTGTTACATACTGTGGCAAATCAGGCAAGCCCTACTGCTGTTGTTTGCCGCCGTCGTCTTAGCCACAGCCTTAAACAGACTAGCACGCTACTTGCAAAAATTCGGGCTCAAAAGATCGATCGCCGTACTGTTATCAGTTAGTTTCCTAGTCCTCATTTTCATAGGATTATTCCTAATCATTGTACCGCCCTTTGCCCAACAGTTTCAACAACTTACCCAAAGAGCCCCTCAAGTAATAGCAAAATTAAATGATTGGATAGATCAGCTCGAAACTCGCTTTTCTGGACAAATTGGTCAGCGACTGCCGAATCTTGATATTAACGATATTATCCAACAGCTACGACCCATATTCAACCAACTCGTCGGCGGTGCAGGAGCTTTTGTCGGCAACACATTAGGTGTTATTCTCAGCTTTTTGCTAGTCATAGTTTTGACATTAATGACATTAGCAGAACCTCTCTCTTACCGCAAAGCATTTATACAACTTTTTCCATCTTTTTATCGGCGGCGAATCGATGGTATCTTAGATGAATGCGAAATAGCGCTCGGTCGATGGGTAATCGGCGCTTTAATTAGCATGAGCGTCATCACTTTTCTGAGTTTAATTGGTTTGTCAGTATTGCAAGTTCCCCTAGCTCTAGCTCACGCTGTTTTAGCTGGTTTGCTGAACCTAATACCCAATATAGGGCCTGGTTTGAGCGTCATTCCCCCAATGACGATCGCACTTTTAGACTCTCCCTTAAAATCAGGTTTTGTGCTCATACTCTACTTTCTAATTCAACAATTTGAAAGCAACCTCCTCACCCCTTACGTTATGGCGCAGCAAGTATCACTGCTGCCAGCAGTAACATTAATAGCTCAAGTATTCTTCGCCACCTTCTTTGGATTTTTAGGCTTATTGCTAGCCCTCCCCCTCACCGTTGTCGCTCAAGTTTGGATTAGGGAAGCCCTAATTAAAGATATTCTCAACCAGTGGAGTGCCAGTCCTAAAACCTTAGCAGCAATCGATTCTGCTATCCATGAAGAATATGAATCTATAGAAGTCACCGAAAGCCGACCAGAAAAGTTGCCAGAACACAAACCCGACATCCCAGATAATTTAGAAAATGACGCTCCTGAAAATCAATAGTTAAGGTTGTTAATGACTTCAGTCCTTATTCATTCCCAGTTATAGGACAGAAGCATTCACTACAAACTTAGAAAAATTGTGGGAAGAATGCCATCAACTAACTATCTTCAATCTTCGCATTTTTTACCGGCTCTCTACCGGCGCTAAAAATTTGTTTAACAGTCAAATTTAACTGCCCAAATGTGGGCGACACAACCCGATCGCTCCCCCGAAACTGATTGACTTGATACTCGCCGTCAACCAACTGGTAAACAGAAAAAGTAGGTTGTTTAGGATTGCCAATGTAGCGTCTGCCGCCAAGTCCCAAATAGTCCGCAATCCAGTATTCAGAAATGCCCAACGCTTCGTAATCCACCAATTTGTAGCCGTAATCATCCCGCCAATTGCTACTGACAACTTCGACAATTAGCCGGACAGAACTACCCATTGTAATGATAGATTCCTTTTTCCATCTCGGTTCGCTGTCCGTCCCTTGCCTGTCCAAAACGATCGCATCCGGTTCGTAACCAGATAGCTCGTTATCAGCTTTGACAACGCATTCTTTGGGAACGAAGTAAGGAAGTCCTAGTCGTCGGATTTCAAAGTTGAGTTCAGCGACAAGGAAGCCCGCTACTTCTGAATGTTCTCCGGTTGCTTTAGGCATCTCAACAATAGCTCTATTGTGCAGTTCGTAACGGTTTTCAGAATTTTCAGGATACCAGTCAATAAATTCATCGAAGGTGACTGGTTTTAATATCGCTTGAGTCATGGCGATCGCTCCTTATTTTATTTATAATATTGTTATTGTATCCGTTAGAATTTACATCTGGCATCATTATCAAGAACAGGCAAGATGCCTGTTCCACGAAGAGTGAATTTTCTCGCTTCACAGGCCGGAAAGCCTGTTCATAAAAAAATTATAGAGAATGGTGCAACATCTCAGTTATAATATATCCCTTTTATCTCAAACAACCAGCTCGATCGACATTCCATCACACTAAAATCTAAAATCTAAAATCTAAAATAGTCTTATGCGATCGATCGACGAAATCAACGATAAAATCAGCCAGGGCAAAGCCACAGTCTGGACAATCGAAGAACTCAAAACAAGAGTTCAAGAAACCAGCATTAGCCAAGCAGCCAAAGAAGTCGATGTGATTACCACCGGCACCTTCGAGCCCATGGAATCCTCCGGTGCAATCATCAACCTCGGCCATACCGACCCGCCGATCAAAATCCGCCAGTGCTGGCTAGACGGGGTTTTAGCCTACTCGGGCTTCGGGGCAGTAGACTTGTACCTGGGAGCCACCCAAGTAGCCGAAGACGGCGAAGAATCGCGCGAACGGGGCGGCGGACACGTCATCGAAGACTTAATAGCCGGCAAACCCGTGCAGTTGCGAGCCTTGGGACAAGTAACAGACTGCTACCCCCGCGCCTCATTTGAAACCACGATTACCCGCGATACCATCAACCAGTTTTATTTATTCAATCCCCGCAACGCATATCAAAACTTTATTGTTGGCGTCAACGGAGGCGATCGCCCGCTGTTCACCTACCTCGGTCCCCTGCAACCAAACCTCGGCAACGCCGTCTACTCGAACCTTGGAGCCATGTCCCCCCTGCTCAACGACCCCGACCTCGAAATCATCGGCATCGGCACCCGCATCTTCCTAGGAGGCGCTCAGGGCTACATCACCTGGGAAGGAACCCAGCACTTTCCCATGCAAAAACGCCAGCCCAACCGCACCCCCATCGGCCCGGCCGCCACCCTCGCACTCATCGGCGACGCCAAACAGATGAACTCAAAATGGGTGCGCGGCTGCTACTTCAAAAACTACGGCCCATCCCTGATGCTGGGAGTCGGCATCCCCTTTCCCGTCTTAAACGAAACAGTCGTCGCCAACTGTGCAGTATCAGACAAAAAAATAGTAGCGCCGGTGGTAGATTTCTCTATCCCCCGGCGCGTTCGTCCCACCTTCGGTTTAGTCAGCTATGCTCAATTAAAGACTGGCCGCATCACGATCGAGGGCAAACCAGTACGGGCCGCCCCCCTTGCGAGTATGTTTCTGTCCCTGCAAGTAGCATTGGAATTGAAGCAGCAAATTGAAGCGGGTCAATTTACCCTTACGGCCCCAGTTGCTCCCCTACCCACCGACAGAGTATTTCTCCCGCAAGATTTGTGGGGCGCCCAAGTGAGGCTCGAATAAAGGATTTTAGATTGGCGATTTAGCGGTTGTAAATTAGTTTTGGAAACACTAATCTAAAATCTAAAATCTAAAATCTAAAATTGGTTCATTCCTCGATCGGCTTAGGCTTCTTAATCGGCTTAGGAAGAGGTTCCTTGGGGACACGCGGTGCTGCTGCTGCGGACTTGATGTTAGGACGCCCTACACGAGTACCGTCACCGCTCGGCTTAGGAGTAAACGGACGCTTCCCTCCTCCTTTGAAGCCACCGGGCGGCTTGCTGCCCGGGGGGAATTTCCGCTTTTTGATCGGCAGGGCGCCAATATTATTGGCCTGCTCAATCATCAGACTGTCAGCTTTCAATTTGACGTGGAAATCCCAAAAAAACCCGATCGCCTTTGTAGCTAAATCTCCCTTGAGTTTCAGTTTAAAAAACTTCATCTTGTCGTCATTCTTGCGGGGAGCTTGCTTGATTTTGACGATGACATACTTTTCTTCGTCTTGGGATTGATAAATCACCTCACCTCTAATCGAAAAATAGCCATCTTCAACATCAGGTTCCGAGGGTGGCAAAGATGCGGTCGATACTTCGCCGCTAGCCTCAATCTCCGCTGCTTCCTGATTTTCCTCATCAGAGGACGGTTCGGGAGGTTTCTTGAGCGTTTCCGGCTCCCAAACTCCCATAATCTGGGCGTGCAAGTTGCCGTCTTCTTGCCTGGTGCGGGGATAGACCACCCACAGGTGTTCTTGTTCCAGATCCAGGTGATTTTTGACTAAACTCATGACTCTACCCAGCAATACTGCGTCGATGGCAGTTCCGTCGGCAGCTATCAGCATACCCCGGGTGAATTGCTCTTCTGATTGCTTGTAGCGGCCGCGCACCAAACCAACAGCTCGGTACTGTCTGGGTTCGCTGGGCGGGGGAATCGGATGTTGGCGCATGACCGAGGGTGTGTCCTCAGCGGCCTGACTTTCGCTAGCTGCAGGCTCGGCGTTTGCCGACGGTGCGACTGCTAGCGCTGTCGGATCGCTGACAGCTTCCGAAGGCGCTGCTTGCTCCGAGGGTGCAGGAGCCTTGTTGGGCGGGTCTTGTGGCTGTGTTTTGTCCTTGTCGGGGGCAGAACTGTAGCGGGGTCGTTGCAGCTTATCCTTGGACGCTGGGGCGTCTGTTGGCGCTGGCGGTTGATTTTGGTCAACAGGTGCAGCCAACGCCGGAGGCACCGGACTTTCGTCTGGTGTCTCAGGAATGGAATCTGTATCTTTAGGCAGATTGACGGCCAGTTCGCTTGGCTGAGCCTTGCGATTTGAAGTAGATTTGGGCGATTTGGAAGAGCGGTTGGGAGAGGGGTTCATAAAAACTCCTTGCAGCGGAGACACATCCCTTAAGGGAAATTAGGAATAAACTGAAGAAACAGTTTGAAAAACTATTAGCACCTGACTTGGGGCTTGCGCCCGGAGGTCTGGCTGTGACCCGTCAACGCCAACTTTCAACGCTACGAGTGCCGATCGGTTCTCTGGCTGCTAAAATCCTTGCGAGCAAGAACTTTGGGAGTTGCTGAGCGATCGATCCAGCCCTAGCGCTGAGTTGGAGTTGCTGGCTAATAGCATTTAGGATATTCAGCTTGCCTATTTTACTTAATCCAATTACCTAACGGGCTGATCCGCCATATTTTCGGTAATTTTTAGCTTGACCAGACTAAATTGGACAGACAACGCAGTCTTTGGGGCTGCAGGTCTGAGTGTCCAAAATTGTTTAGCTAGCATGGAGTTGTGGGTCTGTTACCATATTAGCTGCAAGTAAAAGGCTGCTTTGTCAGTTGGGACTTTGAAGTTAAGAACTTTTATGGTTGCATGGATCTAGTTAAATGGCAGACGCCCCCGGGCGATGCGTTAATTCTTAGAAAATAGTAGATTTTAAGCTGGGATAGTTGAATTATGGAAAAAGCAAATAAGCGTCGTGGGTTGATTACTGTAGTGGTGGTGCTGTCGCTCATCGCTTTTTTGGGATTTTCTCTGGTTCCCATTTTGGACAGTATTCTCAAGGCCAGCCAAGCCCAAAGTCGGTCAACTCCAACGCCTACTCAGACGGCGCAGTCTGGGGAGAAGCAATCAGAGTTGCTGCAAGCTCAGGCGAGGGGGTACGAATTGGTTTTGCAGCGGGAACCTGACAACGTAACGGCTTTGCGGGGATTGTTGCAGGTGCGGCTGGAGTTGATCGGGCAAGGAGTGGGGGACATTAAGGATGCGATCGGTCCTTTGGAAAAGTTGGCTTCGCTGAATCCGGAGACTGCTGAATACGGGATTTTGCTGGCTCAGGCTAAGGAACGCACGGGCGATCGCGAAGGGGCTGCTCAAGCTTACAGGTCAATTTTAGCGTCTAAGCCAGGGGAAATTAAGGCTTTGCAGGGGTTGGTGAATTTGCTGCTGGTGCAGCAGCGGCCCGAAGCTGCGATCGGACTGCTGCAAGATACGCTGAAGGCGGCTCCGGCTGCCAATCAGGCGAAACCCGAAAGTGTTGATGTAACTTCGGTGCAGTTGATTCTGGGACAGGTTTATGCTGTGCAAAAGCGCTACGAGGAGGCGATCGCAATTTACGACGAATCTGCTAAGGCTAATCCCAAAGATTTTCGCCCCACTTTAGGAAAGGCGATCGTGCTGAAGGAACAGGGCAAAAATGATGAGGCAAAAACGCTGTTCGATCGAGCTACTGAGTTAGCTCCTCCTAACTATAAAGACCAAATTAATCAGTTAGCTAGCGGCACTCCTTCGCCATCTCCAACAGCAGAAGATGCCAGTCCCGAACCTGCGGCTTCCCCAATTCCTGAAGGTGCGCTACCGAAACCTTAAGGAAAGTTGGGAGTTTTGAGTACCCTATAACTGTAAGGACACAGCACTGCTGTGTCCCTACCCATGCCCCGTTCTTTAACCTAGACTTGAGATTGCCAATTACTAAATACCAATTAGGTAAGACCTCGGAGGGAATTATGACTCCTAGCGTTAACCGCGTTGTTCTACCTCCTGCTTTTGGGGATCGCACTCAATTACCAGAGTCAGACGGTACTTTTGTTAAAAATTTTCAGGAGCATCCGCAGAGTTTAATTTTAACTGATTCGATCTGACAAATTTTGCAGGAGCGGCATCCTGACGGACAATATGCGATCGGTCAAGACTGCGGCATTTACTGGCGAGAAACTGAACCTGCAGAACAAGGTGCAGAAGCTCCTGATTGGTTTTACGTTCCGAATGTACCTCCTAACATTGACGGTCAAATTCGGCGTTCCTACGTGCTGTGGCGGGAACACATAGCACCATTAATTGCTTTGGAATTTGCTAGCGGGAACGGGGATGAAGAGCGCGATCGTACTCCTTTATCTCGCACCGATGAAGGGGGAGTCACTAAACCTGGGAAGTTTTGGGTTTACGAGCGGGTGATGCGAATTCCCTATTACGGCATCTACCAAGTTAATAATGGCAGATTAGAAGTTTATCGGTTGATTGACGGGTTTTATCAACTCTTAGAACTGAATCAGCGCGGTCATTTTCCCATTGCACCTTTAGGCGTAGAATTGGGACTTTGGCAAGGCAGCTATCAAAATCAAACCATGCTTTGGCTGCGCTGGTGGGACGAGGAAGGTAATTTGCTGTCGATCGGCGATGAAAGAGCAGAATTAGAGAGATTGCGAGGGAACAGCGGGAAAGAGCCGAGAGTGCAGAACAGGCACGACAAGCTGAATTTCAGGCAAGAAGGGGTGCAATTCCCCGGTTGTTGGGAATGGGTTTGAGTGCCGAACAGGTGGCGGAGGCGTTAAGTTTATCGGTGGAGGAAGTGACGGAGAATGCTGGAGAGTGAGATAGTGAGAGAGAATTGGGGAAAAGGGCGATCGGTCTTAATAGACTTCATCATGAGAACCCATTTTGAGCAATAAAATAGCTTCCTCCTCATCTTCGGTAGCGGTCACAAACTCAAATAAAATCCGATAATCGTAATCTATTGAACACGACCAGATACCGGATAAATCTCCTGTCAGTTTGTGAGTTCGCAAGCTGGTGTTAAAACAGTCTTCAGACAAAAGTTCAAGCGTAGCTTCAATTAAAAGGCGAAGCTGAGGATTTTTACGAACTAACTTTTTGAAAGTACGAATAGATTTGGGAGTCCAACCAATTTTCATCAATCATCCAACTCCGCCATAAAATCGGCTACCGACCCAAATTTAACATTGCCCTCAGCATACTCTTGACGAACTTCTGCCACTTCCTTGAGTAACTCATTTCGTCGCTGTTGTCGCAGACGATTCTGAAGAATATCTAGAAGCAGGGCTTGATCTTCTAATGATAAAACTTCTACAGCTTCAAGAGCTTGCTGGAATTGAGATGTCTGTGTTGTTTTACTCATATATTATTTTGAACTGTTTAGAACTACGATATTTTTTAGGGTTTTAGCAAGATTTATCCTATGATAGCATTTTTTACTTGTTTGGAATCATACAGGATAAAAGTAGTATAACACTGCGAAGTTTGGAGTCATATCCCAGAGTTGAATAAACAGCAAACTCAGTAGATTGTGTTTACTCTTCTGACCACCAGATAGGTTGTCCATCGTGTTGATAAGAATAATCTTCTGGCGGCGGATCTCCGTCCCAAGGAGGTGCTTCCGTGTAGTAGTCGCGACCGTCTAGCTGTCGATCCGTCCAATTAATGTACGTTTTAGGAATTACATCTCCTCTGCGATGATCGCAAACGTCACCAGAGCCGAGAGACTCGCCTTGTTCATCCAATACCTCAAATAACCGACAACTATTATCCCAGCTATCGTGACAGTGCCCCTGAATCGCAAAGAAAAAAGCATCTCGACCGTCAATAGGAATCTTCAAGAGATAAATGTCGCTGATGTTATGTCGGGAATACCAAAGGTGACGTTCAAAAGTATCAAGAATATTTTTGGGTGTATTCTGAGGGGGTCTGACTATTTCTGGAGACAGAAGAGTCATATTTTTCCAGTTCCATGTCAGCCTTACATAACCGATTCTATGCTGGGGCATGAATTCTCCAAAGTCGTAGCTTACCTGCAAAAGCTCTAGTAATTCTTTTTCACAAACTTCCCTTACGGTGTTTTTTCTGATGTCAGCATTTTCTCTGTTCACTTGCTTGCGTCTGGTATTGGTTGCAATTTTTATTTCTGAGAGAACGCAGGGGACCCAGAAACCGGGTTTTTCTACATACAAAAATACTTCGTTGCAGCCTGCAGATTGGGTAAAAAACCCGGTTTCTTTTGTCCGAGTGCGTCCAGGAGTGTTTGAAAAACGTTCGGCTTTGACAGCTAGCAAAATATGGTTGAGCATATCTCTGCTTGGCGAACCTATAGTTGTCAATTAGTAAGGTGCGAACTGCCCACCTACAAATTAATACTTCCTCTCCTGCGGCTCAAACATCGTAATCGCCACCGGCATATAAGCCAAATCGATCCCCGCAGGCGAATAATACGCCATTGTATGCTTCAAGAAATTGCCGTCATCGCGTTCAGTAAAATCTTCCCGCGAATGAGCTCCTCGACTTTCCTGCCGGTTCAAAGCCGAAGTTAAAATCATTTTTCCGACAATTATCAAACTCCGCAACTCCAAAGCTTCCACAATTTCCGTATTCCACAACTTGCCTTTATCGTCTAAATAAACTTCCTGATACTGTCGCTCTAAATCCTCCAATTTCTTTAAACCTTCCTGCATCAATTCGGCGTTACGAAATACACCACAATACTCAGTCATAGTATCTTGATACTGCTGCCGTACTTGATTGATGCGGTATTTTCCGGGACGGTCTAAAAGTGTTTGAATTTGCTCTTCGGCTTCCTGGATATAACGCTGTTCGTCTACGGCAGGCAACTTGCGATTTTGCACGAATTGTGCTATGGTTGCGCCAGTAACTTTGCCGTAAACGACGCATTCTAAAAGCGAATTGCTGCCCAAACGGTTTGCGCCGTGAACTGACACGCAAGCTGCTTCGCCCGCTGCAAAGAAACCGTCCACCAAACCATCAGGACTGCTGCGAACTTGCCCGCTAACATTAGTAGGAATTCCCCCCATTGAATAGTGAACTGTAGGGCGCACGGGCATCGGCTGATTTACGGCATCAATTCCTAACAAACGGTGGGCTTCTTCCCAAGCAAAAGGAATTTTGCTCATGATTTTTTCGCGTCCCATGTGCCGCAAATCGAGGTAGATAAAGGGGCCGCCAGCACTACCATCAACATTAATTCCTCGGCCGGCGCGAATTTCTATGGAAATTGACCGCGAGGTGATATCTCTGGGCGCTAATTCCATCCGCGACGGGGCATAATTGGCCATAAATCGATCGCCCTCTGAATTAATCAAATAAGCGCCTTCGCCCCGCACAGCCTCGGAAATCAACACTCCCACGGGATACAAACCTGTCGGGTGAAACTGCACAAATTCCATATCTTCCAGCGGCAATCCAGCTAAAGCCGTCATCGCCAAACCGTCTCCCGTCGAGGCGTAATCGTTCGACGTGGTATTGTAAACGCGGCCGTAACCCCCCGTAGCAAACATCACCGCCTTAGCACGGACAACCTCTATTTGACCGTCTAGCAGGCGGTACATAACTACCCCCTTGGCTTGACCTTCTTCCAAAATCAGGCGGGTAACGTACCACTCCTGATAGATGTGAACCCCGTAACGGCGCAGATTGTTGACCAATTCGTGGAGGATGGCGTGACCGGTTTTGTCCGCGGCGTAGCAGGTGCGGCGGTGGGAATGTCCGCCGAAAGCGCGCTGGGCAATTCTGCCGTCTGGAAGGCGGGAGAATAGGACTCCCATGTGTTCTAAATCTATGACTACACCGGGCGCTTCGCGGGTGAGGATTTCTACCGCGTCTTGGTCTGCCAAATAGTCGGAACCCTTTACTGTGTCGAAGGCGTGGGCTTTCCAACTGTCTTCGGAATCGACATTTTGCAGGCTGGAGGCCATGCCGCCTTGGGCTGCGACGGAGTGCGATCGAATCGGGTGAGTTTTGGCAACTACAGCTACCTTTAAACTGGGGTCAGTCCGGGCAATTTCTACTGCGGCGCGGCAACCTGCTAAACCGCCGCCTACAATGATTACGTCGTGTTCTAGCATTTCTTTTAATTATTTTGAGTGTTGTGCTCAACTTATGGTGACGCAAAAAAAACTTCCTACCAAAAGAGCAGGAAGTTTTTTAACTTTTGATTTGAATGGAAAATCAAAAGTTAAAATCTCAAATTGGACTAGCCGGCGCTTTCGGCAGGGTTCTGAAGCGACTGATTTCCCGTTGCAGAAGGTTGAGGTTCCGTACCGGGTTCTACAGCAAGCACTTCAATGTTATTTAGCAGAGTTGTAACGAAAGCAAACAACAAGAAGGGCAGAGACAGCACTAAAATCAAGCCGACGGTAGCCAAGGCGTAGATTTGGCGGGCGCTACTCCACAGGGCGAGTGCCGACGCTAGACTTAGGAAGATGACTATCAGCCAAACAATGATTTGACCGTAAATGTCGCCAAAGGTGAGGGTACATTTAAGGCGATAGTTTTGAATGTTATTCATTGATGCCTCTGGAGATTGCTATTACGACTTGTCCCAAAATACTTTGACAGTGCGTCAATGCCCACTGTAAATTTCTAAGTTTAGCTGTCGCAACTAGGTTTTGGGGTTGTTGTAAACATTCTTTAATAAGTTGCTACAAGACTTGGTATATTTTTGCTTCTGACTGGGAAATTCTGCCGAAACAGTTGGCGATCGCACTTGCCCGGCCTAGAAACCGGGTTTTTTACTGTTTTGGCGGGCCCACGAGAAGGAAACGCGCGCAACAATCAAGGTGATGGCCGCCCGTGCGTCCAGGATTACCAAACCAAGGCATAAGGGGAAAGTCTACTTTTTGAGGGAGCCCTGACTTAGTAAAGTAATGTTAAGCTTCGTGAGAATGGAATCAACTTTATAGCGTCGCACCTGTCTTTTCGCCCATGTCTTCAGAGAGCAAATTGCTGATTTCGCGCTGTTTCCTGGCTGGTTTGGGAACGCAGATGTTTATGTACCGCGAAGACCGGATTCCCCAAGAGAGTCCGGTTCTGGTGGTGAGCAATCACCGCAGTTTCTTAGATCCTGTGCTGCTGACGGCGGCTTTGGGTCGATCGATCCGCTTTGCTTGTCATCATTATATGGGTCAAGTTCCGCTGATTCGGGAAGTTGTCACCACTTTCGGCGCTTTCCCTTTGGAAGCACCCGAGCACCGACAGCAGCATTTTTTCTCTCAAGCAACAGGGCTGCTGCAAAGCGGGGAGATGGTGGGGGTGTTTCCAGAGGGTGCAGAACCGATGGTGAAGCTGACTGGGCCGAATACTGTGGGGAAGTTTCAGCGGGGATTTGCTCATTTGGCTTTGCGGGCTCCGGTGCGGGATTTGGCGGTGTTGCCGGTGGCGATTGCTTCGATGAAAGAACACTCGGTACGATCGGGTGTACCGCTCAAGTTGTTGAGTTTGTTCGATCCTTCGGAACCGCTGTTCGATCGCTCGGGGTGGCATCCTGTGATAATTTATCAGCGAGTTAATGTTTTAATCGGTCGCCCTTACTGGATTACTGTCGAGAGACAGCAGCAATATCAAGGCAAAAAAGCCAAAGCTGTTGTTGCTGAACTCACAGACCACTGTCAGGGGGAAATTACCCAATTACTCCAACGAGGTTGTTTGTAAGTTAGTTGACTGTTGACTGTTGACTGTTGACTGTTGGCTGGTCTCAGATTTCCAATCTAAAATCTAAAATCTAAAATCTAAAATCGATTGACTTGAATCATGGCAAATGCTAACAACAAGATTCGTTTCCTAACCCCCAAACCGCCGAAACCAGATCGCCCTTTATTTGTATTTCTGCCCGGTATGGACGGGGGCGGTTTGCTGCTGCGGTCGCAAATTCCTAAATTAGCCAATCATTTCGACATTCGCTGCTTGGCTATACCGGCTGACGACATGGCTAGTTGGGAGGTACTTGTTAGCGAAACAATTGCCTTAATTGAAGCAGAAAAGCAAGTCGGAAAGCAGCAGCGGCCGGTTTATCTGTGCGGCGAGTCCTTTGGGGGCTGTTTAGCGATGAAAACTGTTTTAGAAGCTCCTCAATTGTGCGATCGATTAATTTTAGTAAATCCAGCTTCTTCATTCCGACAGCAGCCTTGGGTGCAGTGGGGATCGTATCTGACTCAGTGGCTGCCGGCCAACCTTTATCCGCTGTCAGTAATCGGTCTCTTGCCGATATTAGCATCCTTAGGAAAGATCGGGCGCGACGATCGCCGAGCTTTGTTAGAAGCGATGCAAGCGGTACCGCAAAACACGTCTGTGTGGAGATTGGCGTTAGTGCGATCGTTTAATGTTGACGAAAATCAGTTGCGCGGCATCAAACAGCCGACGCTAGTAATTGCTAGCGGTGCCGATCGGCTGCTGCCTTCCCTAGCAGAAGCGAAGCTTTTAGTCAAGGTAATTCCCAATGCTGAAATGGTGCTGCTTGCTAACAGCGGTCATGCTTGTTTGTTAGAAACAGATGTTAACCTTTACGGGATTATGCAAGCTCGCAATTTTTTGACAAAATCCGAAGAAAATCTGTCATTAGTCAGCAGTCATTAGTCAATAGTCATTGGGCATGGGGCATTGGGCATGGGGCATCTCCGAAAAGCAATCTTATCGGCATCAGCAATTAGCAATTAAGTAGATGAGTGGGACAACACATAAGTATGTCATAGCTGCATGAAACGAAGTGAAACGAAGCAATCGCAATGGTTCTGGCAGATTTACATTCCGTTACCTAGCGAGGTTTCTTTGCGCCTACCTACTTAATACCTCTTGGATGTCGATGGTCAGGAACTGCAATAATAGCTTCAATTAAGTTCATTAGCGATATACCGAGTTAGGATAGTATTTGCGCTCGGGTCAGACCCGAGCGCAAATACTATGATACATTTAAGGAATGAGAATTAAATAACTTCCACAAGATTGTGGGATGGGCGTCCCACAATAACAATTAAAATTGTAAGTTATTTAATTCGCGATCCTAAGTAGATGAGTGGGAAAATACATAAGTATGTCATTGTTCGTTAAACGTCGCAATTCGTTTACGGTTCTAGCAGCTTTACATTCGGTTACACAGCAAGGTTTATTTGCGCCTACCTACTTATCCTCTGACAATAAATCCACCCTGCTTTACTACTCGTGAAACATACTTAGTCTGGTCATATTCTGGCTTTTTCAAGCCTAGGCATTTAGATGTGCGCTTCCTGACATAATTCTTTATTCCTGCGTCGCACGTACACGAACAGATCGACTAAACTCAGGCCTGTTTCTTTGCATATTTACTACCTTTACCGGATATATACCAATTCTTTTGGATATACATTGTTCTTTAGGGCTAGCCTGTAAATCTTCTATTTTTACGTCTATTCCGCCCACCCTGTCGGTGATATAAAGCAATTTTAGGTTCCCCACTAAGTTATCAGTTGTCTGGAAGCAAAGCGTTATATTCCTCATATCTTTTGGCATTAAGCTCAATGTCTCTTGAGGACCGAGAGTCTTCTCTCCTAATAAAATCGTTTCTGCTAAGGCTGTACCGGCGAAACTAAAAGAGATTCCAACCGCAGCGATTAAAACCGCTGGTAGTTTTTTGACAATGCTCATAGGACAATACCTCGTTTGTGGAAATTTACGTTGATTAGTGGTTTTTTATTCCCACTACTTTATTAAACGTTTCCCCACCGCAATTTGGGAATTTTTCGAGTTACAGGCAAATTTTCTCCCCAAAAATTCACCCTCAAACACCAGAACCCTTTCTCTGATTGCTTTTGGGCTGCTGCAAAATTTTCTCGATTTCCCCACGAGCCGCCCAACCTATCAGCTACGCCCTTGCATTTACCTGGGGGATGCTACGCTTTTGCGATCGCCTGTGTGCAATCAATAAGGATCGCGAATTAAATAACTTACAATTTTAATTGTTATTGTGGGATGGGCGTCGGGCCCTTCCAAAAAGGACGGGCCCGACGCCCATCCCACTTTCCTTGTGGAAGTTATTTAATTCTCATTCCTAATACCATTTTTCTAAAGTTATGCTAGAGTTACCTGAAAAGTAAAGGAGAATATTAAAATGTCTGGGCGTCCTCATAT